>JBFGZP010000010.1:0-24093 GCA_041586695.1 Thauera sp. | reverse complement strand
CTGCTGTCCGACACCCGGTTTGCCGAAGCCTGGGTGCGTGGCAAGGCGGGGCGCTTCGGCGCTGCCCGGCTGCGTAGCGAGCTCTCCCGCCGCGGCGTCGATCGAGAGCTGGTCGACGCCGCCATTGCCGGCGAGTGCACCGAGTCCGAACTCGACCGCGCCCGCGGCGTATGGCGAAGCCGCTTCGGCGAGACACCCGCAGACGCACGCGAATGGGCCCGTCAGGCCAGATTTCTGCAAGCCCGCGGCTTTGCCGTGGATGTGATCCGCAAGCTGTTGAAAGAGCATCCCGATGAGTCTGCTTAAGGTCGCAGGACTGCAAAAACGCTACAAGGCCCGCACCGTGGTGCACGATGTCGGCTTCGAGGTCGGCTCGGGCGAGGTCGTGGGCCTGCTCGGCCCCAACGGCGCGGGCAAGACCACCTGCTTCTACATGATCGTCGGCCTGGTGCGCGCGGACGGGGGCGAGATCACGCTCGACGACGCCCGCCTCACCCACCTGCCGATCCACGCGCGTGCGCGCCTGGGGCTGTCGTACCTGCCGCAGGAAATGAGCGTGTTCCGCAAGCTCACCGTGGCCGAGAACGTCCGCGCCGTGCTCGAACTGCACAAGCTCGACGAGGAAACGATAGACCACCGCCTCGACGAGCTCCTCGAGGAGCTCGGCATCGCCCACTTGCGCGACAACACCGCGATTTCGCTGTCCGGCGGTGAGCGCCGGCGCTGCGAGATCGCGCGTGCGCTCGCCACCGACCCGCGCCTGATCCTGCTCGACGAGCCCTTCGCCGGCGTCGATCCGATCGCGGTGCTCGACATCCAGAAGATCATCCGCTTCCTCAAGGAGCGGGGCATCGGCGTGCTGATCACCGACCACAACGTGCGCGAGACGCTCGGCATCTGCGACCGCGCCTACATCATCAGCGAAGGCCGCGTCCTCGCCAGCGGCGCGCCGACCGAGATCATCGAAAACGAGAGGGTTCGCCAGGTATACCTGGGCGAGCATTTCCGCCTGTGAACAGCGTCCGCCGATGAAACCGAGTCTTCAGCTCAAGCTCTCGCAGCACCTCACGCTGACGCCGCAACTGCAGCAGTCGATCAAGCTGCTGCAGCTGTCGACGATCGAACTCAATCAGGAAATCGAGCGCTTCCTGCTCGAGAACCCGATGCTCGAGCGCGAGGACGGCGACGGCAGCGACTTCGGCCCGGCTGCACTCGGCAGCGCCAACACCCAGACCAGCGCCGACGAGGGCGGCAGTGCCGGCGCCAACGGCGACGACGGCGGGCACGAAGCCGATCACCCGTCGGACACCGGCGCCACCAGCGGCGACGAGAGCATGGACTGGTCCAGTGTCGGCAGCGGCAGTGGCAGCACGAGCAATCGTGATGACGACGATGACGTCGATTACCAGGAATTCCAGGCCGCGGGCACGTCGCTGCGCCAGCACCTGACCCAGCAGGTCTCGCTTTCGCCGCTATCCGATCGGGATCGCGCCCTGGTGCGCTTCGTCATCGAGGCGCTCGACGACGACGGCTACATGCACCAGTCGCTCGAGGAACTGCTCGAGTTGCTGCCGGCTGAACTCGAGGTCGAACTCGACGATCTCGCCATCGCGCTGCGCCACGTGCAGAACCTCGAACCGGCCGGTATCGGCGCGCGTAACCCGCAGGAATGCCTGTCCCTGCAACTGCGTGCACTACCCGAGGACGCAACGCAGGCCCTTGCGCTCGAGATCGTCGACCGTCACATCGAACTGCTGGCCGAGCGCAATTTCGCCAAGCTGAAGAAACTGACCGGCTGCGACGACGACGCCCTGCGCGCGGCCCAGGCGCTGATCTGCACCCTCGACCCCCACCCGGGCTCGCAGCACTCCACCGAGGAGACGCGCTACGTGCTGCCCGACGTGGTGGTGCGCAAGCTGCGCAACCGCTGGACCGTGAGCCTCAACCAGGAGGCGATGCCGCGCCTGCGCATCAATCGCCTCTACGCCAGCATCCTGCAGCAGAACCGCGGCCAGGGCGGCGGACTGACCGGCCAGTTGCAGGAGGCGCGCTGGCTGATCAAGAACGTGCAGCAGCGCTTCGACACCATCCTGCGCGTCTCTCAGGCCATCGTTGACCAGCAGCGGCAGTTCTTCGATCATGGGGAGGTGGCGATGCGGCCACTCACTCTCCGGGAGATTGCAGACCAGCTCGAGTTGCATGAATCCACCGTTTCGCGGGTGACCACCCAGAAGTACATGGCGACCCCGCGCGGCGTGTTCGAACTGAAGTATTTTTTCGGCAGTCACGTCGCCACCGATACCGGTGGGGCGGCCTCCTCAACGGCGATCCGGGCACTGATTCGCCAGTTGGTGGATGCTGAAGACGGAAAGAAGCCTTTGTCCGACGCCAAGATTGCCGAGATATTGGGCCAGCAGGGTATCGTGGTCGCCAGGCGCACCATCGCCAAGTATCGCGAATCACTCAATATCCCACCGGTCAGTCTGCGCAAATCGATCTGACAACTACAGGAGCTAGCATGAATCTCAACATTACCGGACGTCACGTCGAGGTCACTCCCGCGATCCGCGACTATGTGAACGCAAAGCTCGATCGCGTCATCCGTCACTTCGACAACGTGACCAGCGTGGCCGTGATCCTCTCCGTCGAGAAGCTGCTGCAGAAGGCCGAGGTCACGCTGCACGTGCGCGGCAAGGACATCTACGTCGAAAGCGAGGAGTCCGACCTGTACGCGGCGATCGACGCAATGAGCGACAAGCTCGACCGTCAGGTACAGAAGTACAAGCAGAAGCAGAGTGACCACAATCACGAGGCGCTGAAGCACCACATCCCCGAAGCGTGACGTTTTCGCTACGGCTTTCGATCTAGGGTGTGGTTATAATGCGCGCGTTTCCACGACGTGGCTGCAAAGCGCCCCGGACCGTTCGACCGCAACACGCGGCGCCTGCGGAAAAGGCGCCGCGCAAGCTCCCCTGCGAATGAGCCTGATACCTACACTCCTGCCGCTGTCCAACGTAGTGATTGATCTCGACGCCAGTAGCAAGAAGCGCGTCTTCGAGCAGGCCGGCCTGCTGTTCGAAAACAATCAGGGCGTCGCCCGCAGCACCGTCTTCGACAGTCTGTTCGCCCGCGAACGTCTCGGCTCGACCGGTCTCGGACAAGGCATCGCCATTCCACACGGTCGCATCAAGGGCCTCAAGGAGGCTGCAGGCGCCTTTCTGCGGCTGGCGGCGCCGGTGCAGTTCGATGCGCCCGACGGCCGCCCGGTGAACCTGCTGTTCGTGCTGCTGGTGCCCGAACAGGCCAACGAGACGCACCTGCAGTTGCTCTCCGAACTGGCGCAGATGTTCAGCGACCGCAGCTTTCGCGAAGCGCTGCTCGATGCGCCGGACGCGGAGCACATCCACGAAATGTTCGTGAACTGGGGTGCCGATGCGCCAGACGAGCGTCGCGCGGCTGTATGAGGCCGAACGCGGCCGCCTGCAACTCACCCACCTGAGCGGTGCGCTCGACGCACGGCTTTCGGTCACCGAAGAACGCATCTGGCCGGCCGACCTGATCGGCCACCTCAACCTGATCCACCCCTCGCGCCTGCAGATTCTCGGCGCCGCCGAGCTCGCCTGGGCCCGGCGCCAGTCCAACGACAAGATCGCCCACCACATCAACGAGATCCTGTCGGCGCGCCCGCCGGCGATCATCGTTGCCGACGGCTGCGAAGTGCCGAACGTCATCCACAGCGTGTGCGCGAAGTACAACGTCGCCCTGTTCACCACGCCGCAGCCCTCGGCGAGCGTCATCGACCAGCTCCGCCTCTACCTGTCGCGCCAGCTCGCCGAAAAGCTGTCGCTGCACGGCGTCTTCATGGATGTGTTCGGCCTCGGCGTGCTGATCACCGGCGACTCGGGCGCGGGCAAGTCCGAACTCGCGCTCGAACTCATCACGCGTGGCCACGGCCTGGTGGCCGACGACGTGGTCGAGTTCTCCCGCATCGCACCCACGGTGCTCGAAGGCCGTTGCCCGGAGATGCTCGTCGACGTCCTCGAGGTACGCGGCCTCGGCATCCTCAACATGCGCACCATCTTCGGGGAAACGGCGTGCCGCAGGAAGATGCGCCTGCGCCTGATCTGCCACCTCGAACGCCGCCAGCCCGGCATCGACGACCCGCCCAGACTGCCCCTGCAGCAGTGCACCCAGGACATCCTCGGCGTCAAGGTCCAGCGCGTCGTGCTGCCGGTTGCGGCAGGGCGCAACCTCGCGGTCCTGCTCGAGGCCGCCGTGCGCTCCACCATCCTGCAACTGCGCGGCATCGATTCGACCCAGGACTTCATCGACCGCCAAAGCCGCATGCTCGACATGGGCGGCGGCGAGGCCTGAGCGACACGGCCCACCGCACCCTGCCGACGGCGACATCGTGCGCCGCCAGGCCTGCGGCGTCACCGCCCGTTTCGCGATCGTCCTTGCCGCAGCGCCGCATCGACTGCTACGCTCGGCCCCTTTGCCGCACACATCACACCCCGCCATGACCGCCAGCCCGGATTACCTGGAGCGCATCCTCAATGCCCAGGTCTACGACGTCGCCATCGAAACGCCGCTCGACCTCGCAGTCAATCTTTCGGCTCGCCTGCACAACCGCATCCATTTCAAGCGCGAAGACATGCAACCGGTCTTCAGCTTCAAGATCCGCGGGGCGTACAACAAGATGGTCAAGCTCTCGCCCCAGGCGCTCAAGCGCGGCGTGATCTGCGCCTCGGCGGGAAACCACGCCCAGGGTGTGGCCATGTCGGCGGCGAAGCTCGGCGTGCGCGCAGTGATCGTCATGCCCAGCACCACGCCCCAGATCAAGGTCGACGCCGTGCGCGCGCGGGGCGGCGAGGTCGTGCTCGCGGGCGAATCCTTCTCCGAGGCCTATGTCCACGCGCTCGAACTGGAGAAGGCGGAAAAACTCACCTTCGTCCACCCCTTCGACGACCCCGACGTGATCGCCGGCCAGGGCACGATCGGCATGGAGATCCTGCGCGCCCACCCGCAACCGATCCACGCGGTGTTCTGCTGCGTCGGCGGCGGCGGCCTGATCGCCGGCGTGGCTGCCTACATCAAGCGCCTGCGTCCGGAGACGAAGATCATCGGTGTCGAGGCGGTCGACGCCGACGCCATGACCCGCTCGCTGGCCGAAGGCCGACGCCTGGTGCTCGAGCAGGTGGGAATCTTCGCCGACGGCGCGGCCGTCAAGGAGGTCGGGGCGGAACCCTTCCGCCTGTGCCAGCAGTACGTGGACGAGATGATCGTGGTCGACAACGACGCGATCTGCGCCGCGATCAAGGACGTGTTCGAGGACACGCGCTCGATCCTGGAACCGGCAGGCGCACTCGCGGTGGCCGGCGCGAAGGAATACATCAAGCGCAACAAGTTGCGCGACAAGAACCTGGTGGCGGTCGCCTCGGGCGCCAACATGAACTTCGATCGCCTGCGTTTCGTCGCCGAGCGCGCCGAACTCGGCGAGCAGCGTGAAGCGGTGCTGGCGGTGACCATCCCGGAGAAGCCGGGCTCGTTCAAGAAATTCATCAGCGTGCTCGGCAACCGCAATATCACCGAATTCAACTACCGCTACGCCGACCCCGACCAGGCCCACATCTTCGTCGGTGTGACCGTCCACAACCGCAACGAGGTCGGCCGCCTGGTCGAGATGCTGGAGCGCCACGAACTGCCGGCGATCGACCTCACCGACGACGAACTCGCCAAGACGCACGTGCGCTACATGGTCGGGGGCCGTTCGCAGCTGGCGGAGAACGAGGTCGTGTACCGCTTCGTATTCCCCGAACGGCCCGGCGCACTGATGAATTTCCTCTCCAACCTGCGTTCGGACTGGAACATCTCCCTGTTCCACTACCGCAACCACGGCTCGGATTTCGGCCGCGTGCTGGTCGGCATGCAGGTACCGGCCGGCGACAAGGCCGAATTCGCGGACTTCCTCGAGCGTCTCGGCTACGAATACGTCGCCGAAACCGACAACCCCGCCTACCGGCTGTTTCTCTCCGGCAACGCCGTCTAGGCTGGCGCGTCGCGCTGCTGCGCCGGCCGCTAGCCGACGGCGGCCTTCATCGCCCCGCGTTCGGTGACGATCCAGTCCATCGGGCGGTCGTGCGGCTGTGGCAGGACGCTGTCGACCCGCCCGAGCTCGAAGCCGACGCCCACCGCGAGCGTCGGCAGCTTTTCCAGCGTACGATCGAAATAGCCACCGCCATAGCCCAGGCGGTAGCCCTGCGCATCGAATGCGTTGAGCGGCACCAGCACGGCATCCGGTGTCAGGCTGTCGCCCGCGGCCGGGTGTGGAATGCCATGGCGGTCGCGCGGCATGTCCTCGCCGGGAATCCAGCGCCGGAAGATCATGGCCGCATCCTTCTCCTGCACCACCGGCAGCGCGGCGATGCGCCCGGGTGCCGAGGCCAGCCAGCCCGACACGCACGCGCGCAGGTCCGGCTCGGCGCGGTAGGGCCAGCAAAAGGCCAGCACCGCCGGAGAGAGTTCGCCGAGCAGGGCGTCGAGGTGGACGGCCAGTTGCGCGGTGAGGGCGGCGCGGACGGCGGGCGCGAGCGCCTGGCGGGCATGCAGGGCGCGGTTTCGCATCGCGCGTCGCAGCACCATGACATCCTTGTCTGGAGCAAAATGAGGTGTCATCACTGTGGTATGGTAAGCCGCAATTCGGAGGCGTGATCAAAGTATGAAGAAAGGCGTTTGGGTGGCCTTGCTGGCGGCAGGAAGCCTGCTGTGCAGCAATGTTTTTGGCCAGGTCGGCGACGAGCGCATCGTCGCAGCGCGCGAGGCCCTGCGCAAGGGCGACCGCAACACCCTCGAGCAGCTCGCCGCCATCGCCGACGCGCATCCGCTCGACATGTACGTGCGCTACTGGCTGCTGGTAAACAAGCTCGCCCGTCCCGAACGCCCCCCGGCCCGGGAATTGAGCTCCTTCCTCGTCGGCGAGGCCGGCTCGCAACTGGCCGAGCGTCTTCGCGCCGACTGGCTTCGCCGGCTCGCCGCCGACAGTGACTGGCAGGCCTTCCTGCAACTCTACCCCGGGCTGCAGAGCCCCGACCGCGAAATGGTCTGCCTTGCGTGGACCGCACGCCTGATGACGGGCGACACCGCCGTCCTCGACGAAATCGCGGCCAGATGGCCCGACCTGAGTGACAGCCACAGCGCCTGCGACATGGCGATGCGCGCGGCGGTCGCGAGCGGTCGCGTGGGCGAGGACGACGTCTGGTGGCGGGCGCGCCGCCAGATCGACAGCCGCAAGCCGGCTGCAGCGGCCGACACCCTGGCCTGGCTGCCCGCCGGCAGCGCACCCGACGCCACCGCCTTCGCCCAGGCGATCCGATCCTCCGCGCAGTACCTCGACCGCCTCGCCCCCAACTTCGCCGTCAGCCGTGGAGGCCGCGAACTCGCGCTCGCGGCCCTGGTGCGCGTCGCCCGCGAGGATCCGCGCGCCGCCTACACCCGCCTGTTGCGCATTCAGGATCGACTCGGCGCCGAAGAGCGCGGCTACGCCCATGCCGTGCTCGGCATGCACGCCGCCATCGACCACCTGCCCGAAGCCGGCGCCCTGTTCGCGGCCACCGATACGGTGCCGCTGACCGCGGACCAGCGCGCCTGGCGCGTTCGTGCCGCGCTGCGGGCGCTCGACTGGGCGGGCGTGCGCGGCGCGATCGAGGCCATGCCCGAGGCCGAACGCGCCGAGGCCGGCTGGACCTACTGGCTGGGGCGCGCGTTCGCCGCAAGCGGCCAGCGCGCCGAGGCCGAGGCCTTGTTCGCCGGCATCGCCACCGAAGCCGATTTCTACGGCATGCTCGCGGCCGAGGAGCTCGGGCGCCCGTTTGCGCCGCCGGCCGCGGCCGGCATGGTCGCGAGCGCCACCTTGCAGGACACCGAGCGCGATCCCGGCCTGCAGCGCGCGCTCGCGCTGTTCCGGCTCGACATGCGCACCGAGGCCGTGCGCGAATGGAACTGGGCCCTGCGCGGCCGTGACGAGGCCTTCTCGGTGGCGGCGGCACACCTCGCCCTGCGCCACGAGATCTACGACCGTGCGATCAACACCGCCGAACGCGCCAACCGGGGGAGCAACTTCGAGCTTCGCTTCCTCACCCCCTACCGCGACCTGATCGAGCCCCACGCCCGCAGCAAGGGCCTGGATATCGGCTGGGTCTACGGCCTGATGCGGCAGGAGAGCCGCTTCGTCGTCCCCGCCCGCTCCAGCGCCGGTGCGCAGGGCCTGATGCAGGTGATGCCGGCCACCGGCAAGTGGGTCGCCGGCAAGATCGGGCTGCGCGACTACCATCCGCGCCGCCTCTCCGACCCCGACACCAACGTGCTGCTCGGCACCAGCTACATGCGCCTCATCCTCGAAGGTCTCGACGAGCATCCGGTGCTCGCCAGTGCCGGCTACAATGCCGGCCCCGGGCGGGCACGGCGCTGGCGCGACGACAAGCCGCTCGAGGGTGCGATCTATGCCGAGCTGATCCCCTTCGACGAAACCCGCGACTACGTCAAGAAGGTCATGACCAACACCGTCATCTATGCCGCCCTGCTCGAACGCCAGCCCCAGTCCCTCAAGACCCGGCTCGGCGTCGTCGGCCCGCGTCCGGCCGAGTAGGTCAATTGCCCGCAATCCCGTATTCCAAACACCAGCGAGTACCATGATGAAACCCAGACGCGTCGTCCTTGTCGGCGGCTCCGGCTTTGTCGGCAGCGCCATTGCCAACCGCTTGTCGGAAGCCGGCGTCAATGTGCTCGTGCCGACTCGGCGCAGCAGCCGCGCCCGCCACCTTCTTCTCCTGCCCACCGTGGAAGTGATCGAGGCGGACGTGCACGATCCCGCCGCCCTCACCCGGCTGTTCGAGGGGACCGATGCCGTGGTGAGCCTGGTCGGCATCCTGCATTCACGCAGCGGCTCGCCCTATGGCGCCGACTTCGCCCGCGCCCACGTGGAGCTGCCGAAAAAGATCGTCGCGGCCTGTCGCGCCGCCGGCGTGAATCGCCTCATCCACATCAGCGCCCTCGGCGCCGACGTAGACGGTCCGTCCGAGTACCAGCGCTCCAAGGCGGCAGGCGAGGCGGCCATCCGCAGCACCGGCGCCGACCTCGGCTGGACCATCCTGCGCCCGTCGGTGATCTTCGGTCGCGACGACAACTTCCTCAACCTCTTCGCCGGACTGGCCAGCGTCTTTCCGGTGCTGCCTCTGGCGGGCGCTGGCGCGCGCTTCCAGCCGGTCTACGTGGAGGATGTCGCCGAGGTCGTGTGGCACTGCCTGGTCGAGGCTGAATCCGAGGGCCAGATCTTCGAACTCGCCGGCCCCACCGTGTACACGCTACGCCAGCTCGTGGAGTACGTTTCGGCGCTGGTGGGCAAGCCGCGGCCGATCTTGCCGCTCCCCGAGGGTCTGGCCATGCTCCAGGCCCGCCTGATGGAACTCGCTCCGCAGCCGCTGATGAGCCGCGACAACGTGCGCTCGATGCGCGCAGACAACGTCGCCAGCGGCGCCCCGCTGCCCTTCGACCTGCAGCCGACGCCGCTCGAGTCGGTCGTCCCCGGCTGGCTCGGCAAGGCAGCGCCACGCGCACATTACTATCCCTTCCGTCGCAGCGCGCGACGCTGAACCTCTCAACCCGGAGCCCCACATGAAGCTCATCATCGGCAACAAGAACTACTCGTCCTGGTCGCTTCGCGCCTGGCTGGCGGCACGCGAGGGCGGCTTCACCTTCGGCGAGATCGACATCCCCCTGTTCATTCCGGGCAGTCGCGAGCGCATCCTGTCGCACTCGCCCTCTGGCAAGGTGCCGTGCCTCAACGACCATGGCCTGGTCGTATGGGACTCGCTCTCGATCGGCGAGTACCTGGCGGAGAAGGCGCCGCAGCTGCTGCCGACGGCACCCGATGCCCGCGTGGTGGCGCGCTCGGTGACTGCCGAGATGCACTCCGGCTTCCAGAACCTTCGCAGCCGCATGCCGATGAACATCCGCAAGGATTACACCGGCCACGGCCACAGCCCCGAAGTGGACACCGAGATCGCACGTATCGTCGCAATCTGGAACGACTGCCGGGCGCGCTTCGGCAACGGCGGACCCTATCTGTTCGGCAGCTTCACCCTCGCCGACGCCGCCTTCGCCCCCGTCTGTTTCCGCTTCAAGACCTATGGCGTCAAGCCCGACGGCGCCGCCGGCGAGTACCTCGCCTCCATGCTCGCCAATCCCCACATGAAGGAATGGGAAGCCGCGGCCCGGGCGGAAACCGAGTCCATCCCGGCCGAGGATCTCTACGGCTGATGAAGGCCTACGTCGTCGGCGGAGCGGTGCGTGACGCCCTGCTCGGCCTTCCGGTGAAGGACCGCGACTGGGTGGTCGTCGGCAGCACCCCGGAAGCAATGCTCGCGCAGGGTTTCCGGCCGGTGGGCAAGGACTTTCCGGTCTTCCTGCATCCGGAGACGAGCGAGGAATACGCGCTTGCGCGCACCGAACGCAAGAGCGGCCGGGGCTACACGGGCTTCGTCTGCCATGCCGCGCCGGACGTCACGCTGGAGGAGGATCTCGCCCGCCGCGACCTCACGATCAATGCCATCGCCCGCGACGAGGCCGGCCGGCTGATCGATCCCTACGGCGGCATCGCCGACCTCGAGGCGCGCATCTTCCGCCATGTATCGCCGGCTTTCGCCGAAGACCCGCTGCGCATCCTGCGCGTGGCGCGCTTTGCCGCACGCTTCACCGACTTCACGCTCGCGCCGGAAACGCTCGCACTGATGCGCGACATGAGCGCCAGCGGCGAGCTCGATCACCTCGTGGCCGAGCGGGTGTGGCAGGAGCTGGCCCGCGGGCTGATGGAGCACCGGCCCTCGCGCATGATCCGCACGTTGCGCGACTGCGACGCCCTCTCCCGCATCCTGCCCGAGCTCGACCGCCTCTTCGGCGTACCGCAACCCGTCCGCTACCACCCCGAGATCGACACCGGCGAGCACGTGCTCATGGTCATCGACCGCGCCGCCGCCACCGGGCAGCCGCTGGCGGTGCGCTGGGCCTGCCTGCTGCACGACCTCGGCAAGGGCGACACGCCCGAGGCCGATCTGCCCCATCACTATGGCCACGAGGGGGCCAGCGCCGTGCGCGCGCGCCAGGTGTCGGAGCGGCTCAAGGCCCCTGCCGGCTGCCGCGATCTGGCCGAACTGGTGGCGCGCGAACATGGCATCCTCGGCCAGGCGGCGGTGCTGCGGCCGACGACGATGGTGAAGGTGCTCGAGCGCTGCGACGCCCTGCGCCGCCCGCAACGCTTCCTGCTCATGCTCGAGGCCGCGGCCTGCGACCATCACGGCCGCGGCGCCACCCCGCCTGCGCAGGCGGAACCCTGGCCGCCGGCTGCGCGCTGGCGCGCGGCGATGGACGCGGCGCGGGGCGTCGATGCCGGCGCGATCGCCCGCGCCTGCGCCGAAAAGACGCAGATTCCCGGCGCCGTCCATGCGGCCCGGGTGGCCGCGGTGAGGGCGCTCGCCGACCCCGGCGGCGCGCCGGCCTGAGCCGCGAACGTGACGGACTCGATACCCGAAACGATCAGACCGACCGCAGAATCAGCCAGGCGATGAGGGACAGGAGCACGGTCGTGGTAAACGGGAAATGATATGCTCGACCCCGAAAACGGAAGGAGAGGTCGCCGGGCAGGTGTCCGAGCCGCAGCCGACGGGCGGCGCCAGGCTGCATCAGGCCCGTGACGAGCACCACCAGCGCCACCACAACCAGCCACTTCAGCATCAGCCACTCCCGCCGAAAACCGCGATTAGACCCCTCGCGGACAAGAACGGCAATCATGCCGTCCCGCACCAAACCGACCACTGCCAGAACAAACGATGATCACCCTCCACACCTGGAGCACACCCAACGGCTACAAGATTTCGATCGCGCTCGAGGAACTCGGCCTCGCCTATTCGGTGAACGCGATCGACATCACCCGTGGCGAGCAGTTCGCGCCCGAGTTCCTCGCGCTCAACCCCAACAACAAGATCCCCGCCATCGTCGATGAGGACGGCCCCGACGGCGAACCGGTCACCGTGTTCGAGTCCGGCGCCATCCTGCTCTACCTCGCGGACAAGACCGGCAGCCTGATGCCGACCAAGGCACGCGAGCGCCTCGAAGCGATGCAGTGGCTGATGCTGCAGATGGGCAGCGTCGGGCCGATGCTCGGCCAGGCCCACCACTTCCTGCGCTTCGCGCCCGACATCATTCCCTACGCGATCGAGCGCTATTCCAGGGAAGCGGCACGCCTCTACGGCGTTCTCAACACGCGGCTGAGCGGACGCGAATGGCTGGTCGGCAGCGCCTACTCGGTCGCCGACATCGCGACCTTTCCCTGGATCGCGCGCCACGAGTGGCAGGGCATCGATCTCGCGCGCTACCCGGAGGTCAAGCGCTGGTTCGATGCCATCGCTGCCCGTCCCGCGGTACAGCGCGGACTGGCGGTGCCGCGATGAACGCGACCCGATTCGGCGAACTCGAAGTCCTGTGCCGAGCGCCGGCCGGCACTGCACGGGCGACTCCGCTGCTCTTCGTCCATGGCGCCTACGTGGCGGCCTGGTGCTGGGAAGAGCACTTCCTGTCCTGGTTCGCCGATCGCGGCTGGGCGGCGTATGCGGTATCACTTTCCGGTCACGGCGGCAGCCGCCGGCGCGCACTGCTCGATTCGTACTCGATCGACGACTATGTGCGAGATGTCGCCGAGGTCGCGGCGCGTCTGCCGGCCCCGCCCGTGCTGATCGGCCACTCGATGGGTGGCCTGGTGGTGCAGAAGTACCTCGAGCAATATGACGCCCCTGCCACCGTGCTGATGTCGGCGGTACCTCCGCAAGGCCTGATGGGCTCGGCGTTCGGCATGATGCTGAAGCGCCCGACAATCCTGACCGACCTCAACCGAATCATGAGCGGCAGCGACGTCGATATCGAAGGCCTGCGCGAGGCCCTCTTCTATCAGCCGGTCGACGAGGACAAGCTGCGCCGCTATTTCAAGCTCAGCCAGCCGGAATCACACCGCGCGATCTGGGACATGACCCTGTTCAACCTGCCGCAGCCGGCGCGCATGCATCAGCCGCCGATGCTGATCCTCGGCGCCAGCCACGACATGCTGATCCCGCCCGACCAGGTGCGCATGACCGCCAACACCTTCAACCGCCGGGCCGAGATCTTCGACGACATGGGCCACGGCATGATGCTCGAACAAGGTTGGGAGCAGGTCGCCGAGCGCATCGCCGGCTGGCTCGACGAACGCCGGCTGTGAAGCCAACTGCAAGGCCGCCTTTTCGGGCGCGGTCCGCCGCATGGTCGACGGAGCGGCGCGCGAACCGGGGATAAGCCTGATCCGTGCGCTTTTGCCTGGCATCGTGCCAATGACTTCGCCATGATTGAATCAGCAAGCGCGGCCGTCGACGCATCCTCGCCGGCGCGTCCCGCTTCCGACACCCCGGGTCGCGTCCGCTTTCGAGGCGCACGCTTTCAGGTGGCCAGCGCCCGGCCGACAATCGTAGCGAAGGACAGCCATCATGGTGATCGTCATGGAAATGAGTCCGGACAAGCCCACCGACCTCGAGTCGGCCGATGCTTACGACGAGGAAGTGCTCAACGCGAACTGGCTCCCGCAACCTGAATTGGCGCCGCAGTTGCAGGAAGTCGAGGCCGAGCGGGGGCGGCGCAAGCCGGCTCAGCCCGAGGATGTCGACGCCTTCCTGCGGTCGGTGTACCGGAATCAGGAGTAGCCCGTGCGGCGACTCGTCGGCGGCGTCGAATCGAGCATCGCGCCGGGGGCGTCCCCTAGACGTTCGCGGGCGGGACTGCCGAAGCGGCGGCCCGCAGGGCGTTCATAGCGCGTGCAGGCGGTCGCCGCGGGTAAATCCCAGCAGCGGCCCGGCAATGCCACGACTCATCGCGAGCACCTTGAACAACTCGCCCATTTCCTGCGGCGCGGTCAGGCGCTGCACCGCGCGCGCGGCGCGAATATAGTCGGGCCGATCGCGCGCGCCGCGTCGTTCCAGGCAATCGAGCACGCCGCAATTGAACAGGAACTGGGCCTGCGTCGTATAGCCCTGCACGTCGAGACCGGCATCGAAGGCCGCCTCCGCCGCCGCGGTGAAATCCACGAACGCGGTGATGTCGTTGAGTCCGGGCCACAGAAAGGGGTCGCCGTGGGCACGGTGGCGGTAATAGCACAGCAGCGTGCCGCTCGAACGCGACGGCAGGTAGTACTCGGCACGCGGGTAACCGTAGTCGATCAGCAGCAAGGCCCCCGCCTGCAGGCGCTCGGCCCACGCCGCCACCCAGGCGCGGCCCGCCAGACACAGCTCCGAGACGTACTCCCCGCCCGCGGGCGCCGGCAGGCCGAGCGCCCGCGCCGCCGCGAGCACCGCGCCGGTCGCCGGTACGTCGGCCCAGCACAGGCGTGGTTCGGCGCCCGCGACGCGTTCGAAGGCCACGCCACGCTCGGCGATGCCATCGGCGCGCGACACCAGCAGATGCACCGGCATCACATCCAGCACCTCGTTGGCGATGACGCAGCCGGAGAACCGGGCGGGCAGTTCCTCCAGCCACCGCACCCGGGCCGCCAGGTGCGGCGCCTTCTGCGCCAGGGTGTCGAACTGACGCTCGCGCAACTCGCCCGAAAGCTCCAGGATGCCGTAGCTTTCCGGAACGCAGCCGCGACGTTCGAGTTCCATTAACAGGTCGGCGGCGAGCAGACCCGTACCCGCGCCCACTTCGATGACTTGTGCCGCACTCGCGCGCATGACCTGCTCGAGCTGGGCCGCCAGCGCCTGGCCGAACAAGGGCGTGAGTTCTGGCGCGGTGATGAAATCGCCGCCCGGACCGAACTTTCGCGCGCCGCCGCTGTAGTACCCGAGCCCCGGCGCATAGAGCGCCAGCTCCATGTAGCGCGAGAACGGAATCCAGCCGCCCGCTGCCGCGATCTCGGTTTCCAGAAGTGCAATCAATCGGGCGCTCTGGTCGAGCGCATCGGCGGCAGGGGGTGGCAGGGCAGACATGGCGCGTAGTCGGTCGAGAGGAGGCACGTATTGTAACGGGCCGAGCCGATCCGCCTGCAGGCGCGGGGCGCTCGCGCACAAGCCCGCGCCGGCCACCGATCAGGCGCTCGCGCAAGATCTGTCTTGGGGGCTCCCTCCCTGATTTTCTCCGAACAGGCGCTTCCCGCCCTTCCACCCGGGGCAGGGGGCAGCGACAATGGAAGCCCATGAACATCCAAGACGACGCTCCGCTCATCCTCGTCACCGGCGCCGCCCGCAGGGTCGGTGCCGAGATCGCGCGCGAACTGCACGCCGCGGGCGCTCGCCTCGCCCTGCACTATCGGCGCAGCGCCGGCGAGGCGGAAGCACATGCGGCAAGCCTCAACGCGCTGCGCCCCGACTCGGCCTTCACCATCGGCGGCGATCTCGCGCTCGATGGCGTCGCCGAGACCGTGGCCGCGCGGGCACTTGCGCGCTTCGGTCGCGTCGACGGCCTGGTGAACAACGCCTCGAGCTTCTTCCCGACCCCCGTCGGACAGATCGACCGCGCGGCCTGGGACGAACTCATGGGCTCCAACCTGATGGGACCGCTCTTCCTGTCCCAGGCCCTCGCCCCTGCGCTCGAGGCGCGGCACGGCGCCATCGTCAATATCGTCGACATCCACGCCGAACGGCCGCTGCGGCGCTACCCGCTTTACAGCGTGGCCAAGGCCGGGCTGGCCGGGCTGACGCGCGCCCTGGCGATCGAACTGGCGCCCGCTGTGCGGGTGAATGGGGTTTCGCCAGGACCGATCGACTGGCCCGAGGACGAGCAGTTTTCCGCCACCGAGCGCGCCGAGATCGTCGCCCACACCCTGCTCAAGCGGGTCGGCAACGCGGGCGACATCGCCCGCACGGTGCGCTTCCTCATGTTCGATGCGCCCTACATCACCGGCCAGATCCTCGCCGTCGACGGAGGCCGCAGCGCCCATCTCTGAGGGGACACACTGCGCCCAAGTGTATAATTCAGGGCTTTTTTCCCGATCGAGCCGATGTCGTGACCGCTGTCCTCACCGCTGCCGCAAGCACCCTGCCCACCGCCCCCGCGGCGACGGAAGGCCGCCACTCCAATACCTTCCTGCGCCTGAAGAAGAAGCTCGAGCGCGGTGTCGGCGAGGCGATCTCCGACTACAACATGATCGGCGACGGTGACACCGTGATGGTGTGCGTTTCCGGCGGCAAGGACTCCTACACCCTGCTGTCCTGCCTGCTGGCACTGCGCGAGCGCGCCCCGGTCGATTTCCGCATCGTCGCGATGAACCTCGACCAGAAGCAGCCCGGTTTCCCGGACCACATCCTGCCCGCCTGGTTCGAATCCATCGGCGTCGAATACCGCATCGTCAGCGAAGACACCTACTCGATCGTCAAGGACAAGATTCCGGAGGGCAAGACCACCTGTTCGCTGTGCTCCCGCCTGCGCCGCGGCATCATCTACCGCACCGCGAAGGAGATCGGCGCCACCCGCATCGCCCTCGGTCACCATCGCGACGACATGCTCGAGACCCTGTTCCTGAACATGTTCTTCGGCGGCAGGATCAAAGCCATGCCGCCCAAGCTGGTGAGCGACGACGGCAATCACGTCGTGATCCGCCCGCTCGCCTACTGCAACGAGAACGACATCGCCCGCTTCGCGCGCACGATGGCGTTCCCGATCATTCCGTGCAATCTATGCGGCTCGCAGGAGAACGCCCAGCGCAAGCAGATCAAGGCCATGTTGCAGTCATGGGCCCGGGACTACCCGGGGCGGATCGAGTCGCTGACGACGGCGCTCCGGAACGTCGTGCCTTCGCACCTGGCCGACACCCAGCTGTTCGACTTCGCCGGGCTGACCAGCCAGACACCGGTCGCCGAGGGCGACATCGCCTTCGACCCGCCGGCATTCCCGCCCTCGCTTGGCACCCCGGTGCGCCTGTTCGGGCCTGCCGGCGGGCACGATCGGACGCTCGACTGAAGGCGCGATCGGCGCGACGGGCGCACTTGCGCCCTACCCCCTATTTGACCATCATGCAGGGGACTGGCACGCGCTGTCCCTGGCGCGCCCCGGATTAGAGCCCTCCCATGTCAGAACGAAGAAACCTCTGCGTGCTCGTCGCCACCACTCTCGGCGACGATCGCCTCCTCGCCCGCTTGGGCGCGACCGAAGCGACGCACATCGCCGAGCGCTGTCTCAACCGTATCGAGCGCGCCGTCGAGAGCCACGGGGGAAGGGTTCTCAAGCGCCAGGCCGACGGCCTGGTCGTGAGCTTCGAGCGCTGTGACGCGGGCGTGCTGGCGGCCAGCGAGGTCCTCGAACGCATTCGCAGCCTGCCGCCGCTGAGCGGCGCGCGCCAGCCGGTGCGCGTCGGCCTGCACTACGGCGTGGTCGAACCAGGCATGCCCGGCGGCGAAGGGGTCGATGTCGCACGCAAGCTCGCCTCCCTGAGCGAGCCCGAACAGGCGCTCGCCACCGCCACCGCCGTCATGCTGCTGACGCCCACGGCGCGCCACGCCGCGGGCGCGCATGCGCTGCGCGGCATGCCATTCGAGAAGCTGGAGTGGCCCGTCTACGCGATCGGCCAGCGCGTCGGCATGGTCACCTCGGTCCCCCCGACCGCGCGGCTGTCGCAGCGTCTGCGCCTTCGCCACCAGCAGGACATCCTGTTCGTCGAGGAACAACGCCCCATCCTGCTGCTCGGGCGCGAACTCGGCAACGACGTCGTCATCATCGATCCGCGCGCCTCGCGCCAGCATGCGAGGATCGAGCGGCGCCGCGACGGTTTCACCCTGGTGGATCAGAGCACGAACGGCACCTTCGTTTCGATCGACGGCGCCGAAGAACGCTGCGTCCGGCGTGAGACCCTGGTACTGAACGGCCCAGGCCGGATCGGTTGCGGCTTCTCTGCCGGCGAGATCGAGCGCGACCTGGTGTTCTTCGACATCGTCTGAGACCCCCGGCGGTCGCCGGGGGTCGGTACCGCCCGTTGCAGGCGGGAATGGCTTTTGTCACAAGGCGATCAGCCCTTCAGGCACTCGCTGACGAAGGTCTTGCGCTTCTCGCCCTTGAGCGACTGCTCGGTTGCCGCCTGATTGCATTCCTTCGCCCGGTCGCGCGGCGCAGCGCTATCCGCCCTGGCCTGCACACCCGGCGCCTGCCCGGTCTTCGCCGGCGCGGCTGCGTTCGCGGCGGGCGCAAGCGCTGCCGGCGCAGTGCCGTCGTGCTTGCCCTTGAGGCAGGTGCTCATGTACTGCTTGCGCTCATCCCCCTTCAGCGACTGCGACTTCGCCTCCTGACTGCAGCGCTTCATGCGTTCGTGCTGGGGATTGGCCCAGGCCTGGGTCGGCAACAGGGCGCAGACGGCAATGGTGACGACAGCAGTGGACAGGATTCTTTTCATCGGGAAATCTCCTATGGTTGGCGTCGAAACGCAACACGATTCTGCAATTGTCATTTTTTTATGTCAATCGCATTGACCGGATTCATTCATGGATGTTTCGCGATGAACCAGCGCACAGCCCTCGGCGCATGCCCTTGACCGCCCTCGACAGCGGGGATCTCGCCGCGCTCGGCGCCCTGTTCGCCTCCGCCTTTCTCGCCGCCACGGTCCTGCCGGGCGGCTCGGAGGCGGTGTTCGCCGGCCTGCTGGTGCTGCGACCGGAACTCACCGCCACCGCGCTGGTGCTGGCCACCGCGGGCAATACCGCCGGAGGCATGAGCACCTATGCGCTCGGCCGCCTGCTGCCGCGCAAGGAGATACCGCCCCGCCTCGCGCTCGTGCAGCGATTTGGCAGCGCAAGCCTGCTGTTGTCGTGGGTGCCGCTGATCGGCGATGCCCTGTGCGCGGCTGCGGGGGTGTTGCGCCTGAACTGGCTGCGCTGCCTGCTCTGGATGGCGGCCGGCAAGGCGCTGCGCTACGCTGCGATCGCCTGGGCGCTGAACTGAAGCCGGCCATGGTCTTATAATTCCGGGCCCTACCCAACCGCCGCACAGCCCCCATGAGCCCAATCGACCGCAAGGGCACCACTGCCCGCTATTCCGACGCCGTCATCCACAACGGCGTCGCCTACATTGTCGAGGTCCCCTCGAGCACCGACGGCGAAGTCGCCCAGCAGACCTCCGAGGTGCTGGACAGCCTGGCGCGCCAGCTCGCCGCCGTCGGCAGCGACAAGTCGCGCATCCTGATGGCGACCGTCTATCTCACCGACCTCGCCGATTACGACGAGATGAACCGGGTATGGGACGCCTGGCTTCCACCGGGGAGCGCGCCGTCACGCGCCTGCGTCAAGGTCGCGGGGCTCGCCCAGCCCGGCTGGCGCATCGAGATCGCCCTCACCGCCGCCGCCTGAACACGCCCGGAACCCTTTCCCGGGCGGCAGCGTCCACAGCTCGGTGGCGCCCGTCATGAGCCCCTACAGGCTGTAAGGTCTTGATTTTCTGATGCGTGGTGCACTGCGGTTGGTTAGAATCGCGTGTTCCCCTGCAGCAACTTCCCCGGTATTCAGATGACTCAACGCCTGCGCGAGATCCCCTACAACTACACCTCGTTTTCGGATCGCGAGATCGTCATGCGCCTGCTCGGCGCGGACGCCTGGAGCGTGCTGGACGAGTTGCGTGGCGAGCGCGTCACCGGCCGCTCGGCACGCATGTTGTACGAGGTGCTGGGCGACATCTGGGTGGTCCGTCGCAACCCCTACCTCGAAGACGACCTTCTCGCCAGCAGGAAGCGGCGCGAGGCCCTGGTCGGCGCGCTCAAGCACCGCCTCAACGAGGTCGACATCCGCCGCCAGGGCAACGAACGCGTCGCCCTGCTGGTCGCCGGTGCGCGCGAGGCCGTGGCGGACTTCGAGCGCTGGTTCGACGACACCGCCCGACGCCGCAAGGGGGTGCTCAAGGCACTCGTGCGCCACACCGGGCGGGACAACATCTGCTTCGACGGCCACGCCCGCGTCTCTCACGTCACCGATGCCACCGACTGGCGGGTCGAATACCCCTTCGTCGTCCTCTATCCGGACACTGAAGAGGAAATGGCGCCCCTGGTGCGCGAATGCGTCGATCTCGGCCTCACCATCATCCCCCGCGGCGGCGGCACCGGCTACACCGGCGGCGCCGTGCCGCTGGACGCCAGTTCGGTGGTGATCAACACCGAGAAACTGCTCGCCATCGGCGCGGTCGAGGAATTCGTGCTGCCCGGCTTCGATGGCCCGATGGACGCGCCCTACGCCACCATCCGCACCGGTGCCGGCGTCGTTACCGCCCGGGTGTCGGAGGCCGCCGCCGCGGCCGGACGCGTATTCGCGGTCGACCCGACCTCGGCGGACGCTTCCTGCATCGGCGGCAACGTCGCCATGAACGCGGGCGGCAAGAAGGCCGTGTTGTGGGGCACTGCGCTCGATAACCTGGCATGGTGGAAGATGGTCACGCCCGACGGTCACTGGCTCGAAGTCGAGCGCCTGGACCACAACTTCGGCAAGATCCACGAACAGGAGACGGTCCGCTTTCGCCTGCGCCGCTTCGACGGCCTGTCTTATGCACCGCTGGGCGAGGAAGTCCTCACCATGCAAGGTGCGGCCTTGCGCAAGATCGGCCTCGGCAAGGACGTCACCGACAAATTCCTCGGTGGCGTCCCGGGCGTGCAGAAGGAGGGCACGGACGGCCTCATCGTCGCCGCGCGCTGGGTGCTGCACAAGATGCCGCCGGTGACCCGCAGCGTGTGCCTGGAGTTCTTCGGCCAGGTGCGCGAAGCGGTGCCGGCGATCGTCGAGATCACCGACTACTTCAAGCCGGGCGGCGCCGGCAACGCCGCTGGCGTGCTGCTCGCCGGCCTCGAACACCTCGACGAGCGCTACGTCAATGCGGTCGGCTACGCCACCAAGGCCAAGCGCCATGGCCGGCCGAAGATGGTGCTGATCGGCGACATCGTCGGCTTCGACGAGAACGCCGTGATGGCCGCCGCGTCCGCAGTCGTGCGCATGACCAACGCCCGCGGCTCGGAGGGCTTCATCGCCGTCAGCCCCGAGCAGCGCAAGCGTTTCTGGCTCGAGCGCGGGCGCACCGCGGCGATCTCGCGCCACACCAACGCGTTCAAGATCAACGAGGACGTGGTGATCCCGCTGCCGCGCATGGGCGAGTACTGCGACGGCATCGAACGCATCAATATCGAGTTGTCCACGCGAAACAAGATCGAACTGTGCGATGCCCTCGGTGAGTTCCTCGCCGGCGACCTGCCGCTGGATACGGGCGACGCCGACGTAGACCGCGAGGAGCTGATCGGCGACTACCGACAGCGCGCGCTCGACCACGTCGCCGCGGTGCGCCGGCGCTGGCAGTGGCTGCTCGACAACCTCGACATGCCGCTGGCCGAAGCCGAGCAGCACTTCGCCGAGTACGGCATCGTCGCCGGCGAGTTCTCCAACCGCGCCGAGAACCCGCAGCTCTTCCATCGGCTGCAGGACTACTCGATCCGCGTGTCGTGGAAGAAGGAGCTGCGCCCGCAGCTCACCGACGCATTCAATGGCGCGGTCTTCGCCCCCGTGCTCGCGCGCTTCGAGGACATCCACCGCGCGATCCTTCGTGGCCGCGTGTTCGTGGCGCTGCACATGCACGCCGGCGACGGCAATGTGCACACCAACCTGCCGGTCAACTCCGACCACTACGACATGCTGCAGACCGCAAATCGCGCGGTCGACCGAATCATGGCTTTGGCGCGCTCGCTCGACGGCGTGATCTCGGGCGAGCACGGCATCGGCATCACCAAGCTCGACTACCTGACCGACGACGAGATGGCCAGCTTCTGGGCCTACAAGGAAAAGGTCGACCCGGAAGGCCGTTTCAACCGCGGCAAGCTGATGCGCAAGGGCGAGATCAAGGGCAACCTCGACAACGCCTACACGCCCAGCTTCAACCTCATGGGGCACGAGTCCATCATCATGGAGCAGACCGATGTCGGCGATATCGCCCACGACATCAAGGACTGCCTGCGCTGCGGCAAGTGCAAGCCGGTGTGCTCGACCCACGTGCCGCGCGCCAACCTGCTCTACAGCCCGCGCAACAAGATCCTCTCCACCTCGCTGCTGATCGAGGCCTTCCTGTACGAGGAGCAGACCCGCCGCGGCGTGTCGCTCGCGCACTGGGCCGAGTTCGAGGACGTGGCCGATCATTGCACGATCTGCCACAAGTGTGAGAAGCCCTGCCCGGTGGACATCGACTTCGGCGACGTCTCGATCAAGATGCGCAACCTGTTGCGCAAGCAGGGCAAGAGTTCGTTCAACCCGGGCAAGGCGGCGGCGATGGCCTTCCTGACGATCAGGGATCCGGCCACGATCAAGCTGATCCGCACCGGCATGATCGAATGGGGCTACAAGGCGCAGCGCTGGGCGCATGGTGTGGGAAAGAGGCTCGGCCTGGTGCAGCCGCAGGTCAAGGCGCCGCCGTCGACGCTGGGCAAGCCGGCGATCCGCGCCCAGGTGATCCACTTCATCAACAAGCCGATGCCGGGCAACCTGCCGAAAAAGACCTCGCGCGCGCTGCTCGACATCGAGGACGACAAGGTCATCCCGGTCATCCGCGACCCGCAGAAGGCGAACGGGGAGTCCGAGGCGGTGTTCTACTTCCCCGGCTGCGGCTCCGAGCGCCTGTTCAGCCAGGTCGGGTTGGCGACGCAGGCGATGCTTTATCACGTCGGCACGCAGACCGTGTTGCCACCCGGCTACCTGTGCTGCGGCTATCCGCAGACCGCCGCAGGCGAGGAGGACAAGGGCCAGAAGATATCCACCGACAACCGCGTGCTGTTCCATCGCGTCGCCAACACGCTGAACTATCTCGACATCAAGACCGTGATCGTGTCCTGCGGCACCTGCATGGATCAGCTGCAGAAGTACGAGTTCGAGAAGATCTTCCCCGGTTGCCGCCTGCTCGACATCCACGAATACCTGATGGAAAAGGGCGTCAGGCTCGAAGGTGTCGATGGTGTGAAGTACATGTACCACGAGCCCTGCCACACCCCGATGAAGGTCCATTCCGGCATCAAGGTCGCCAACGAACTGATGGGCACACGGGTCGACCTGTCGGACCGCTGCTGCGGCGAATCGGGCACCCTGGCGGTCGCCCGCCCGGACATCTCTACCCAGGTGCGCTTCCGCAAGCAGGAAGAGATCGAGAAGGGGGCGGCGAAGCTGCGCGAGGACGACCAGGCGGCGAAGGTGAAGATCCTCACCTCCTGCCCGAGCTGCCTGCAGGGCCTGCACCGCTACGCCGACGACGCCGGCGGCATCGAGCCTGACTACATCGTGGTCGAGCTGGCGAAGCACCTGCTGGGCGAGAACTGGCTGCCGGAATACGTCGCCCGGGCCAACAACGGCGGCATCGAGCGCGTGCTACTCTAGCGACGCAGGCGCGCCGGACGGGCTCCGGCGCGCGCCGCCAACCAGTTCGACTCTCACGTCCGTCGGCGCCCGGCCGGTGGACGAAGTTCGCAGGAGAATCTTGATGAAACTGTGCAGGATCCTCGGCGCAGCGGCGCTTTTGTCCGCCCTCCTCACCGCCTCCACCGCGGCGACCGCCCAGGCACCCGCCTGCGAGGTCGACCACCCGGTGATCTTCGCCGGGCTCGACTACGATTCGAACGCCTTTCACACCGAAGTCGCGCGCTTCATCCTCGACAAGGGCTACGGCTGCGCCACCGACATCATCCCGGGCGCCCTGGTCGCCCTGCACAACGGCATGAGCCGCGGCGAGGTGCACGTGGTGATGGAGGTATGGAAGTCCAATACCCCGCAGAGCTGGACCGACGGCATGGCCGCGGGCACGCTGACCGAGGTCGGCACCAACTTCCCCGACGCCACCGAGGGCTGGTTCGTCCCGCGCTACCTCGTCGAAGGCGCCGGCGCGCCCGCGGCCGGGCTGCGCTCGGTGTCCGATCTGCCGAAGTACAAGGACGTCTTCCGCGACCCCGAGGAGCCGGCCAAGGGCCGCTTCCTGAACTGCATCGCCGGCTGGCACTGCGAGGTCGTCAATACCAAGAAGCTGCACGCCTACGGCTTGACCGGG
>JBFGZP010000009.1:0-24198 GCA_041586695.1 Thauera sp. | reverse complement strand
TCAAGCCGCCGCCCCATCCCCGGCCGACGGCGGCGCGTGTTCCGACGCTTCTTTCCGACCCGGCATCGCCGGGACGACGTCTTGCCGCGCATCCGGAGCGTCCACGGCCGGCACCTCGACGGGCCCCTCCATCACGGCTGCCGGCACCTCGTCGTCCTTCTTGCCGGCCGGCCGCTCCTGCGCCTCGCCCTCGGCATCGCTGTCCATCAGCCATTCACGCGCGTGCTTGAGCTTGCCCATCATCTCGGGCGGAATCGGCGTGGGTACCGAATAGTCGTCGATGTAGATGTCGAGACCATCCATCCGATTGAAATGCGGGTCGGCGAACAGCTTCGCCAGCGCCTGGCGGCGCAGCGACTCGCTGACCTCCTCCTTCAGGAAGGCGGTGAAATCCGACGCCAGCGTGAGCCCCTCGACCGCCGGCAGGGCCGCTTCGACGCCGCCGTCCGCTGCCGCAGCCGCAGGCGCCTGGGGCACGACCTTCGGGCGCGGCGCGGACGCAACATCCGTTTCCACTGCCGGGGCCTCGGGCAGGCGCCCCTGGGCCTCGATCGCCTGCGCGAGCTTGCGCTTCGACCAGCGCCCGAGGAATCCGCCTGCGCTCATGCCCGCCCCCTGTCCTGCGCGAGCGGGTCGTTGCGGCGCACCTTCCTGCGCGGGGCCGGCTTGTAGTGCGTATTGACGAAGTCACCCACCCAGTCAGCCAGCTCGCGCGACATCGGCACACCATCCACCTGTTCGCCCGAATCCAGCCAGCGCGCAGCTTCGCCGTAGCTCACCGATACCGTCACCGGCAGGGCCAGCTCGCCCTCCTTGCGCCACATCACGAAAACCTTGGGAATCGGTGAGCTCATGTTGAGGAAGTAGTTGTCGGCCTCGTCACGAAACAATTCGAGGGCGAAGCCACCCACGAGCCACTGATCGCGATCGGTCTCGGCGACGATCTGGCGCACGCCCGGTTCGTTGCCGTCGAATGCGGGCACCACGCCCATGGCCTCCCAGGCCTCGTCGACCCAGCGGTTCTGCAGGCGGCGCCGCTCCATGATCACGGCGATCGGAAAGGGATTCATGGAATATGTCCTGGATGAGACTGCAAGCTGGTCATAGCATACGTCAGCCCAGCCGGCTGCGCCGGGACCGCGCTCCATAAGACTACAATGCCCTTCTGTCGCACCTTCCTACCGACCGCATGACGCATCGACCCCCTCGCCGTCCGCTGCTGAGCCGGGCCAGCCGCCCGCTCACCGTGACCATCCCCGCAGTAAACGAGAACGGCGACGCGGTCCCGACCGAGATCGCCGGCGAACACCCGCTGACCCTCTATGTCGACAAGCGCGAGATCGTCACGCTGATGACGCTCGGTGCAGCGCCCGAGGCACTGGTCATCGGCTGGTTGCGCAACCAGCGCCTGGTATCGCGCCTGGACGAGATTGCCTCGGTGCAGGTGGACTGGGAGGTGGACGCGGCCTCGGTCACCACCCGCGACGGGCTGCGCGACGCGGACGCCCGCCTCGGCAGCCGCACCGTCACCACCGGTTGCGGCCAGGGTACGGTATTCGGCGGCCTGATGGACGAGATCGACGACATCCGCCTGCCGCACGAGCGCAAGCTGTCGCAGGCCGCGCTCTACGCACTGATGGAGGCGGTACGCCACCACGAGTCGATCTACAAGCAGGCGGGCGCCGTGCACGGATGCGCGCTCGCCCGGGCGAGCGCCGAAGGCGGGTGCGAAATCATCATGTTCTTCGAGGACGTCGGCCGCCACAATGCGGTGGATGCGATTGCCGGCCAGATGTGGCTCGACGGCCTCGAAGGCGGCGACAAGATCTTCTATACGACCGGCCGGCTCACCTCCGAGATGGTGATCAAGACGGCGCAGATGGGCATCCCCTTCCTCGTGTCGCGCTCCGGTCTCACCCAGATGGGCTGGGACATCGCGCGCCGCATCGGCCTCACCATGATCGGCCGCGCCCAGGGCAGACACTATCTGCTGTTCACCGGCGGGGACCGCTTCGAGCGCGGATGAATCGAGCGATGACGACTGAAGGAAGCGACAAGGCCGGCATGAGCCTGAAGGCGAACACGATCCCGCGCGCAGCAGCCGAGCGCATCACCGGTGTCCTGCTGGCCGGCGGGCAGGGCAACCGCATGGGCGGCGTCGACAAGGGCCTGGTGCCGCTCGCCGGCCGGCCGATGGCCGCGCACGTGCTGGCGCGGCTGGCGCCCCAGGTCGACGAAGTCATCATCAACGCCAACCAGAATGCGGACGCCTGGGCTGCCTTCGGCTACCCGGTCTTCGGCGACGAGATCGGCGGCTACGCGGGGCCGCTGGCCGGTCTGCACGCGGCGCTTTCGCGCGCGAAGTACGCGCTGGTCGCCACCGTGCCCTGCGATTCGCCCTTCCTGCCCGACGATCTCGTCGCCCGCCTCGCGGCCGCGCTGCACGCGGCCGGTGCCGACCTCGCGGTGGCGCGGACCTTCGACCAGCCGCAGCCTGTGTTCTGCCTGTGCCGGCGCGAGCTCGCCGCCCACCTCGGTGACTTCCTCGCTGCCGGCGGGCGCAAGATCGACCGCTGGTATTCCAGCCTTAAAGTGGAGGAAGTCCCGTTCGACGACGATGAGGCGGCCTTCCGCAACATCAACACCCGGGAAGAACTCGCCGAAGCCACGCGCACACTGTCAGGCAGCGATGACTGACACGCGCCCGGCGGCATCGTCCGCCCCGCCCGCCGACTCCCTCTGCCTGACGGCGAAGCAGGCCGCCGCGTGGCTGCACCTGAACGAGAAGAAGGTGTACGAGCTCGCCAACAGCCGCGAGATCCCCGCTGCAAGGATCGGCGGCAAGTGGCTGTTTCCACGCACACTGCTCGAGGAGTGGCTGCTCGAGCAGGCCCACGGCGGCGCCCTCACCGACCGCCTGTTGATCACCGGCAGCGACGATCCGCTGCTGGCCGCAACGGTGTCGGCGCTGGCGCCCGAACTCGAGGCCGGAACCAGCGTCGCCTACAGCCCCACGGGCACGCTGGCCGGGCTGGAGCTGCTCGCGCACCGGCGCGCCGACGTCTGCGCACTGCACTGGGGCGGGATAGCCCACAGCGACGCCCAGCACGTCATGTTGCTGCGGCGCTTCACCGCCCACCGCAGCTGGACGCTGGTTCGGCTGGCCCAGCGCGAGCAGGGAATCATGCTGCGGCGCGGCCTGCAGATCGATTCCGTCGAGACGCTCGCCGCCTTCGACTACCGCTGGGCGATGCGCCAGCCCGGTGCGGGTTCGCGCCACTTCCTCGAATCCGCCCTCGCGGCGCGCGGCTTCTCGGCGAACGACTGCAGCGTGCTCGGCATTGCCCATACCGAGCGCGAAGCGGCAGGCCTTGTCGCGCGCGCGGAGGTCGATTGCGCGCCCGGTACGCGCGCCGCTGCAGCAGAATTCGGCCTCGGCTTCCTGGCGCTGGGCTGGGAGGCTTTCGATCTCGCTCTACCGCGCGATATCATGTTTCGAAGGCTCTTTCAGCATGTGCTGAGGGCATACGGTGCGCCGCGCTCGCAGTCCCTGGCCGGGCGACTGGGTGGTTACGACCTGACGCCGCTGGGCCGGCTCGTCGAGATCAATTGAAGATGAAAGCTAGCGGCCCTTGGGTCATCGACCGCAGCCGACGCGAAGCCGTGCGCGGGCTCCTATCAGATCAAATCGGCCGCTCACCAGGGAGTACCGCCTATGAAGCCTATCCTTGCCCAAGCCCCTCCACGTGCGCCGAGGCGAGGTTCGGCGGCGCGTTGCCTCGCGGGCCTGGCGCTCCTGGCAGCGGCTGCCGTCGCCCTCGCCGAGGACTTCACCTACATCGTCCAGCCGGGTGACAACCCCTGGAACATCACCCGCCGCTACCTCAAGAGCATCGACTACTGGCCCCGGATCCAGGATTACAACCGGATCCTGGAACCCCGCACGATCAAGCCCGGCACCAGGCTGCGCATCCCCGTCGCCTGGATGCGGGGCGCGGCAGGCGCGGCGCGCGTCGTCGATCTGCGCGGTGGCGCCGAACTGCAGCGGGGCGATGAGATCACGTCCGTGCGGCCGGGCATGAGCGTGCACGCCGGCAGCATCCTGCGCACGAGTGGCGAGGCCAGCCTGCTGCTCGAGTTCCCGGACGGCAGTCGCAGCCTTATCGGCGCCGATGCCGAGGTGCGCGTCGCCGCCGTCGATCAGCTCCTGGCCTCGTCGGCGCAGCAGGTCAGGCTTGAGGTCACGCGCGGCCACCTCGACAACGAGGTCCGCAGCACGCGAGGCGGCGGGCGCTACACGATCCACACGCCTGCGGCAGTCGCCGCCGTGCGTGGCACGTCGTTTCGCGTCTCCACCACGGGAGATGGGGTTCGCACCGAAACCCTTGGCGGCGAAGTCGCCCTCGGCAACCGTGCCGGCACCACCCGCCTGCCGGCGGGAACGGGCGCGCAGGCGCGACCGGGCGCGGCGCCGGGGCCCGCAACCGAACTCCTGCCGCCGCCCGACATCGCCGCCGTTCCCGAGCGCGTCGAGCGCCTGCCCTTCAGCCTCGCCTTCCCGCCCGTAGCGGGGGCCACCGCATACCGGACCCGCATCGCGCCGCAGGCGGGCTTTACCGCGATCGAATCCGAGCTCGTCGCGGCCACGCCGGTCGCGCGCGGCAAGGCGACACTGCCCGACGGCAGCTACCGCATGCGGGTGCGCGCCATCGACGCCCAGGGGCTCGAAGGCATCGACGCCGAGCGTGAAATCGTCGTCGATGCGCGGCCGGAGCCGCCCTTCCTGCAGGCGCCGGCGCCGGACGCCTTCGTCGTCGACGAAAAGCCGTCCTTCCGCTGGGCGCGCAGCAGCGAGCCTGCGCACTACCGCTTGCAGATCGGCACCGATGCCGACTTCCGCTCACGCATCTACGACGAGACCCAACTCGACGAGCCGGGGTTCACGGTGGACGAGGCCCTGCCGCCGGGGCGCTATTTCTGGCGGGTTGCGATGACCACCGCGGCCGAGGGGCGTGGGCCGTTTTCCGACGTCCAGACCTTTCGCCGCCCGCCGCCGGGCCCTGCGCCCGAGCCACCGCAGGTCGACGACGACACGCTGACGCTGCGTTGGCGCGCTGCGGGCGAGCACGATCGTTACCAGGTTCAGATGAGCGCCGACCCGTCCTTTGCCGCGCCGACGCTGGACGTGGAAACCGGCGCTGCCGCGCTCGCCATCGCCAAGCCGCCTCCGGGCGTCCATCACCTGCGCATCCGCACGCTCGAGCCCGGCAACCCGCCCGGGCCATGGGGCAGGTCGCAACAGGTCGAGGTGCCATCCGATCACTGGCGCGCCTTGCTGATCTTCGTCCCGATACTGCTGCTCGCGTTATGATCGCCGCCAGGCTTGTCCGGGCCCTCGGACAGCGCAGCGCCTGGCTCATCGCAATGCTGTTGAGCGCCCTCGCCCTGGTGGGCGGCTTCGGCCCGATAGAACGGCTGGGCCTGCTTGCCTACGACACCATCGAGCCGCTCGCGCGGCCCCGGGGCACGCCCGCGCAGACCGCCATCATCGCGATCGACGAGGCGAGCGTAAGCGCGCTCGGACGCTGGCCCTGGAATCGAAGCATCCACGCCGAACTGCTCGGGCGGCTGACCGATGCCGAAGTCGCTGCGATCGGCTTTGCCATCCTGTTTGCCGAACCCGCGCCGGGTGACACCGAGTTCGCGGCCGCCCTGTCGCGCTCGAGGCGGGCGGTGCTGGCGGTGGCGCCGGCAAGCACCAACGCGCGCCCGGGCGTGCTCGAGATCCTGCCCGCGCCCGAGTTGGCGACGCAGGCCGCCGCACTCGGCCATGTCGATGTCGAACTCGATGCCGACGCGCTGGCTCGCCGCACCTTCCGTCGCGCCGGCAGCGGCACGCCGACCTGGCAGGCGCTGGCGCTCGCAGTCTGGGAGCAGACCCGCCTTCACCTCGCCGCCTCCGGCTCGCCCCCCCCCAAGCTCGGCGCCACCCTCATGCTCGCGACCGCCGCCTGGACACGCGAGGGCGAGATGCTGCTCCCTCATCCCGATGCCGCAGCCCGCATTCCGACCTATTCGTATTTCGACGTGCTCGACGATCCCCGGCTCGCGGCGCAACTGCAGGGGCGGACCGTCTTCGTCGGTGCCACCGCGGCCGGCCTCGAGGCCGCGCTGGCGACGCCGAGTTCGGCCGGCCAGGCACCGATGCCGGCGGTCGAATTCCACGCCCGCGCGCACGAGGCCCTGCGCAACGGACAGGTCTATCGAACCGCCGGCCCCGGCCCCACCCTGGCCCTGACGCTGCTCTTCCTCGCCGTGCCTGCGCTCGTCTGCCCACGCCTGCGCATCGGCGCCGCACTTGCCTGCGGCGCGCTATTGCTGGTACCCCCCGTGGCAAGCGCCATCGTGCTCAAGCTCACCCTCGTGTGGGTACCACCGGCCGCAGCCATGGTCGGCTTCACCGTCGGCTATCTGCTGTGGTTCGTCATCAACCTGAAGCAGACGCGGGGGTCCCTGCGCCGTGCGCGCCGAGATGCCGACGCCACACTGCGATCCATCACGGACGCCGTGATCACCCTCGATCGCAAGACCGCGATCGTATTCATGAATCCGGTCGCGGAACGCCTGTTCGGCATGCCGCTCGCAGAGGCGGCCGGTCGCGCGCTGGGCGAGTTGCTGCCCGACTACACCGTCGAAGCCAGCCGCGTCGATTCCATGCTCGCCTCCTGCCTGCTGCATCGGCGCCCGCTGCAACTGCCCGAGCCGATCGTGTGGTCCACGCCCGATGGCAGCAACCATGCGCTACAGCTGACCGCCGCGCCGATCGGAGACCGCTCCGACGGCGCGGTGCTCGCGCTCAACGACGTCACCGAGACCGTCGCCATCACCTCGCGCCTGCAGCACGAGGCCACCCACGACCCGCTGACCGGCCTGCCCAACCGGACCCTGTTGCGCGACCGCCTTTGTGTCGCCCTGACCCAGGCCGAACGCACGGGGCGGATGGTCGCACTGCTGTTCGTCGATCTCGACCGCTTCAAACGCATCAACGACAGCCTCGGTCACCACTGCGGCGACCATGTCCTGAAGATCGTGGCCGAACGCCTGAGCACGGCGGTGCGCGCCGGCGACACCGTCTCACGCTGGGGCGGCGACGAGTTCATCATCCTGATGGACGACCTCAACGACCGATCGGCCGTGATCACCATCGCGCAGAAGGTGCTCGAGCTGCTCGACCGCGAGGTCGACACGGAGGACGGCAGCCGGCTCCTGCTGTCGTGCAGCATCGGGATCAGCGTGGGTCCCGCCGACAGCCGCGACGCCGACACGCTGCTGTCGATGGCCGACAAGGCAATGTACCGTGGCAAGATCGAGGGCGGCGGCAGCTACGTGTTCTTCTCGACCGAGATGAACACCTGGTCGCGCGATCGCCTGAACATGGAGAGCGCGCTGCGGCGGGCGCTGCAGAATCGCGAGTTCGAACTCTACTACCAGCCCCAGATCGACATCGCCAGCGGGCGGCTGGTCGGTCTCGAATCCCTGCTGCGCTGGCACACGCCGGATGGCGGGCTGATTTCACCCGCCATCTTCATTCCTGCGGCGGAGGAAAGCGGCATCATCCGCAGCATCGGCGACTGGACCCTGCACGAGGCCAGCGCGCAGGCGGCCCGCTGGGCCCGGGAGGGGCTGCTTCCGGTGCCGGTCGCGGTCAACGTCTCCGCCCGCCAATGCTCCGACATGAGCCTGGCCGACACCATCGGCGCCGCCCTTCGGGCGAGCGCGCTCGATTCCGCGCTGCTGAAGATCGAACTCACCGAAACCACCGCGATGCGCGACGTCGATAGCGTCGCCGCACTGCTGCAGCGGGTGACGGCACTCGGCGTGGGCGTGGCCGTCGACGACTTCGGCACCGGCTACTCGTCGCTGTCCTGGCTCAAGCGCTTTCCCGTCAGCGAGCTCAAGATCGACAAGAGTTTCGTCGACGATATCGCCTCGGACAAGGACGATGCCGCGATCGTGCGCGGCATGATCGCGCTCGCGCACGGCCTCGGCATGACCGTCGTCGCCGAAGGCGTGGAAACACCGTCGCAGCTGGATTTTCTCGCCGCCCATGGCTGCCATCTCGCGCAGGGCTACCTGTTCGCCCGTGCCCTGCCCGCGGCTGAAGTGCGCAACTGGCTGATCGCGCCGCCTGCGCACGTGCTGCGTACCGCGCTCGCAGCCCGGCCAGCCGGCCTGGCTGCGCCGGACAGGCTCAGCGCAGACCGAGCCGATCGAGGATGAAGTCCGCCACCGCCGCGGGCTCGTTGATGTCGAGCCGCGGCAGCGCGGTCGGCACGTCGGTATCGGTCGCGACCGCGACGATATGCGGGTCGTCGGGAAACAGCAGGGGCGTGCGGACCGCGGCGCGATGCACCTCGATCTTCGGAATCGGTGCGTGCTTGAAGCCCTCCACCAGCACCAGGTCGCAGTGCGACAGCCTGGTCAGCAGTTCGTCGAGCGTGGCCTCCGGCGCCCCGCGCAATTCGTGCATCAGCGACCAGCGCTGGCCCGAACTCACCAGCACTTCGCGACAACCCGCGTGCCGGTGGCGCCAGGAGTCCTTGCCCGCGTGGTCGATATCGAAACTGTGGTGTGCGTGCTTCACCAGCGACACCGCCAGGCCGCGCGCGGCTAGAACGCGGATCACCTGCTCCACCAGCGTCGTCTTGCCGCTGCCGGACCAGCCGGCAAACCCGATCACTTTCATGTATTCGTCCACTCGCTACGTCGGCGCGCGAGCGCGGATCCGGACGCTTCAATCCGATAAACGGGCTCGGCAAGCAAGCATACGGTGAACGCGGCCCCCGCGCCGGGCTCGCTGTCGACCGTGATGCGGCCGCCGTAGCGCTCGATCAGCGCATGACTGATCGACAGGCCAAGCCCGGTGCCGTTGGCCTTCTTGGTGGTGAAAAAAGGGTTGAAGATGCGCGCCATGTCCTCGGCAAGAATGCCGCGACCGGTGTCGCGCACCGTCACCCGCACGCCGCGCGCGTCCACCTTCGGGTCGCGGTCGGCGGTCTCGAGGGTCAGCGTGCCGCCGTCGGGCATCGCCTGCACCGCGTTGACAATAAGGTTGATCAGCACCTGCTGAAGTTCCTGAAGATTGATCTCGACCGGGCAGGTCGCCTCGAGCCGCCGCTCCACGCGCACGTCGCACCGGGACAGGTGCTGGCGGGTGAGCAACAGGCAATCCACCAGCGCCGCGTTCACATCGACCGCCTCGACATAGCCGGCAAACTCGTCCGGGCGCGCGAATTGCAGCAGCTTGGTGACGATGAGCCGGATGCGGTTGACCTGTTCGTCGATCAGGCGGATCTCGTTCGCCACCGGCTCGGCGGCGCTGCCGAGCTCCTCGCGCAACAGATCGAGATTGCCCTGGATCACGGCGGTGGGATTGCTGATCTCGTGTGCGACGCCGGCGGTGAGCTCGCCGATCGCGGCGAGCTTTTCGCTCAACACCAGCTGGCGCTGGGCAGTGCGCAGTTCGTCGTTGGCCGTCGCCAGATCCAGCGTGCGCTCCGCCACTTTGCGGTCGAGGGAATCGGCGAGTGCGCGCAGCTCCGCGCGCTGCTCGGAGAGGCCGTCGAGCAGGCGGTCGAACTCGCGTGCGAGCAGGCCGAGCTCGTCGCGACTGTCGATCGCACCGACACGGGCGGCGGCTTCGCCGGCCTCGATGCGCCGGATCGTGCCGTGCATGCGCTCGATCGGTCGAAAGATGCTGCGCGCCCAGCGCAGCGTCCAGAACGCGCCGACGATGCTGATGAAGAGCAGGATCGAAGCGATCAGCGCCAGCGCCCCCAGCTTCGCGCGCCTGAACGGCGCCTCCAGGAAACCGACGTAGAGCATGCCGACACGCTCGCCGGCGCTGTCGAACACCGGCTCGTATCCCGACACGTACCAGTCGTTTACCACGAAGGCGGTATCGAGCCAGGTGCGTCCCTCGCCGAGAACGCGGTCGCGCACGGCCTCGGACGCGCGCGTGCCGAGCGCCCGCTCGCCCGCGAACAAGCGCACGTTGGTGGCGATGCGGGTATCGCCGAGAAACAGCGTCGCCGTCCCCTGGCTGCCCAGCGGCAGCGTACCCTCGCGATAGACGATGTCGTTGATCGTATCGACGAAATCGAGGTTGCCGTTGAGCAGCACCCCGCCCTCGACCACCGCGACCATGTTGCCGCCGCCATCCCTCACCGGTGCCGCGGCATGGATGATCATGCCGCGGTCCTCGACACTGCGGCCATCGGCGGCGGCGTAATCGGTGGCGATGATCGGCACCCGCGCGCGCTCGCGCAGCGCCGGCGCGAGCGCGCCGAGTTCATCGCTGCCGAAGAGCTCGATCACGCTGGTCCCCTGGGCGCGGATCGCCTGCGCCACCGCCGGCCAGCGCCCGCGCGCGGTCCCCGGCTCGAGCGCACCCGACGATCGGATCACCTTGCCGCTGACGTCGAGCACGTTGATGAAGTCGAGCGCCTCGCCGCCGCGCCGCGCATCGAGCACCGTCCGCAGCTCGCCGCGCGGCAGCGCCAGGGCCAGCTCGTGCGAATCCGCGAGCGCGGAGACGCGCCTGCCCACGGTATCGATGACGCGCTCGAAGTAGCCGTTGGCCGTGGACAGGTCGCTCCCGACCTTCGACACCATCAGGCGGTGATAATAGGCCTCGCCCCAGTACCAGGTGACCCCCACGATGATGGGGAAGCCCAGCATCAGCGGCGCGAGCACCACGAACAGCAGCTTCGTCCGCACCGAGGTGCGCAGCAGGGCGAGGGACAGGCCCGACCGGCGGGCAAGCGACATCACGCGAATCGGCTTTTCAGGCGCGGCGCTCGAACGCCGCGCGGTCGGCCGCTTCCTCTCCCCAATCGGCGAACTTGCGTTCGAGCGTCTTGCGCGAGACGCCCAGCCGCCGCGCAGCCTCGGTCTTGTTGCCCTTGCAGTCCCCGGTCACGCGCACGATGTGTCGCCGCTCCACCTCCGCGAGGCTGAGTTCGAGCTCGCCGGCCGGCAGCGCCAGCGGCACGGCCGCCGAGACCGCGGCGGGTTCGAGCGGGAAGCTGCCGAGGATCATCGAGCGTTCGACGAAGTTGCGCAGTTCGCGCACGTTGCCGGGCCAGGAGTAGGCCGCAAGCCGCGTGACGATCTCATGCGACAGGGCAAGTGGTGCGACGCCGAGCTGCACCGAGAGCTGCTGCATGAAATGGCGCACCAGATCGGGGATGTCCTCGACACGCTGGCGCAGCGGCGGGATGAGGATGTCGACCACGGCGAGACGATAGTAAAGGTCGTGGCGGAAACGACCCGCCGCCACCTCGGCGGCCAGATTGCGGTTGGACGCGGCGATGATGCGTACATCCACCGACACCTCGCGCTCCGAACCGACCGGGCGCAGCTTGCGCTCCTCGAGCACGCGCAGCAGTCGCGTCTGCATGCCCAACGGCAACTCGCTGATCTCGTCCAGGAACAGCGTGCCGCCGTGGGCGTAGTAGAACAGGCCGTTGCGGGTCTCGGTGGCGCCGGTAAATGCGCCCTTGACGTGGCCGAACAGCTCGCTCTCGACAAGCTCGGAGGCGATCGCGGCGCAATTGAGCGGCACGAATGTGCGCTGCGCGCGCGGGCTGGTCTGGTGCAGCGCGCGCGCCGCCACCTCCTTGCCGGTGCCGGACTCGCCCAGCAGCAGCACCGTGCTGGGCATCTGCCCGACGCGGCGGATCAGCCCACGCAGATGTTCGATCGCCGCCGAATGGCCGACCAGACCGATGGGGTCGGCGGCGAGGCTGGCAAGCTCGCGCCGCAGCACGAAGTTCTCGCGCGCGAGTCGTGCGCGCTCGAAACAGCGCTTGATCGAGTTGAGGATCTGGTCCACGCGGAAGGGCTTCAGGATGAAATCCGAGGCGCCGCCGCGCAGTGCACGGATGGCGGTCTCCATGTCGGCGAACGCGGTCACCAGGATGACATCGCCGCTGTAGCCGTTCTCGCGCAGTTCGTGCAGCCACTCGATGCCCGACTTGCCCGGCAGCGCGATGTCCAGGATCAGCAGGTCGAAATGCAGCCGCGCCATCAGCGCCGCCGCGTGCTCGGCGTCGGCAGCCGACTGCACCATGCCGCAGCGGCGGGCCAGCGTGCGCTCGAGGAAGTTGCGCATGCCCTCCTCGTCGTCCACCACCAGCACCGAATTGGCGCGCCAGTTGTATTCGGCCAGCTCCACGGGCTTGTCCGCGGTCACTGCAGTCTCTTGCTGCATTTCGTCTCCTCTGTCCGGCCGGGGTCAGAACGGTTTCATCACCACCAGAAATACCACGACGGCGAGAATCACAACCGGGATCTCGTTGAACACGCGGAACCAGACATGGCTCCTGGTGCTGCGTCCGGCGGCGAAATCACGCACGAGCTTGCCGCAATACAGGTGGTAGGCAATCAGGACAATCACCAGTAGCGTCTTCACATGCAGCCAGCCGCCGGCGAAGCCGTAGCCGAACCACAGCCACAGGCCCAGGCCCACGGCGAGAATTCCGATCGGCGTGACGAAGCGGTAGAGCTTGTGTTCCATCATCGCCAGGCGCTCGCGCGTGGCCGCGTCCTCGACCATGGCGTGATTGACGAACAGCCGCGGCAGGTAGAACAGGCCGGCGAACCAGCTTACAACAAAGATGATGTGCAGGGACTTCAGCGTCAGCATCGACGAATTGCTCCAGGGTCGGCTCGATCGCTCGAGTCCGGGTTCGATAAGCGCATTTCGGGGTTCAGGCCGCCGGCGCAGTGTGCGACCGCGGCGGTGCAGCGCCGACGGCCTGCTCCAGGCCCGCAGCGATCGTCGGATAGCGCAGGGCCTGGCGTAGTTCCCGCTTCATGCGGCGATTGTCGAGCCGGCGCGACTCGCCCATGAAGGACAGGGTCAGCGCCGACAGCCGCGAGACGATCTCCTCGCGGCTCGCGCGCGGCGGTCTGGGCAGCGAAAAAGCATCGGCGACACGGTCGAAGTACTCGCCCATCTTCAGCGCCGAATCGTCCACGGCGTTGTACACCCGCCCAGGCAAGGCGCGGAACAGGGCGATGCAGGCCAGGCGTGCGAGGTCCTCGGCATGGATGTGGTTGGTATGCACGTCGTCGTCGGCCGCGAGCACCGGGTCGCCGCGGCGCAGGCGCTCGAGCGGCAGGCGGTCGGCGGCGTAGATGCCGGGCGCGCGCAGCACGCTCACGCGGGTCCCGAGCCGCCGCCCGAAGGCGCGCACGCGGCGCTCGGCATCGACCCTTCGGCGCGCGCGCGGGGTACGCGGGCGGCATGGGCGGGTCTCGTCCACACAGGCGCCCGCGCAATCTCCGTAAACCCCTGTCGTGCTTATGTATACGAGGCGCTGTGGTAGACTTCCGCGGCTTCCCAGCGCGGCCAGCAGACGCTTCGTGCGCGGATCCGTGTCACCCTGATTGGGAGGCGGCGCCAGGTGCAGCACCGCATCGGCAATGCCCGCAAGCCTCGCCAGGCTGCGGCGATCATCGAGATCGGCGAGCAGCGGCACGGCACCGGCAGCGCGCAGCGCGGCGCAGGCCTCGGCCCGGCGGGCAAGTGCATAGACGCGGAAACGCCGGGTCAACCAGGGTAGCGCCCGGCTCGCCACGTCGCCGCTGCCGACAATCAGGATTCGTTTCATCTAACAATTATCTCACGCGCCATGACTTATCGGATTTCCCTCCAGCCCGGCGGCCACCAGTTCGACGCCGAAGCCGACCAGACCGTCCTCGAGGCCGCGCTCGCAGCCGACCTGCTGCTGCCGCACGGCTGCCGGGATGGCGCCTGCGGCACGTGCAAGGGCAAGGTGCTCGAAGGCAAGGTGGATTACGGCATCTACTCCGAGAACGCACTCACCGACGCCGAGCGCGAGGCCGGTCTCGCGCTGTTCTGCTGCGCCAGGCCACTGGCCGACCTGGTGCTGGAAGCGCGCAACGTCACCCGCGCCGGCGACATCCCGGTCAAGAAGCTGCCCTGCCGGGTGCAGAAGCTCGACCGCCTCGCCGCCGACGTCATGCTCGTCGACCTGAAGCTGCCGGCAAGCGAAGCCTTCCGCTTTCGCGCCGGCCAGTACATCGACATCCTGCTTGCCAACGGGCAGCGCCGCAGCTTCTCGATCGCCAACGCACCGCACGATGCGGCACATCTCGAGCTGCATGTGCGCCGCATCGACGACGGCAAGTTCACCAACCATGTGTTCGAGACGATGAAGGAGAAGGACATCCTGCGCTTCGAGGGTCCGCTGGGCAGCTTCTGGCTGCGCGAGGACTCCGCCCGCCCGATCGTCATGGTCGCGGGCGGCACCGGCTTCGCGCCGATCCAGAGCATCGTCGAGCACATGATCGAGCGCGGCCTGTCGCGCTCGGTCACGCTCTACTGGGGGGCGCGCGACCGCGCAGGCCTGTACCTCGACGCGCGGGCGCGATCCTGGGAAGCAGCCCTGCCCGAGCTGCGCTACATTCCGGTACTGTCGGACCTCGGTCCGGAGGATGCCTGGGACGGACGCCGCGGCCTGGTGCACCAGGCCGTGCTGGATGATTTCGGCGACCTGTCCGGTCACGAGGTCTACGCCTGCGGGGCACCCGGGATGATCGCCGCAGCCCGCACCAGCTTCACTACCGAACGCGCCCTTCCCGAAGACCACTTCTTCGCCGACGCCTTTACCTTCGCCGCACCGGCGAACTGATCTGCCTGCCAGGAGCATCCATGAGCCAAACCACGCTACTGACCCGCGAACCGGTGGTAAACAAGGGCCGGGCGATCACCGCCAACCGCATCATCACCCACGGACCGAACATCGCCTCGGTGGTGGAAGCCCTCGCCAGCCAGGCCGACGTGTGGCCGACACATCGGCCGTTCTTCGTCAGCCTGGGTCGGCTGGTGCCCACGCCCGAGCTGATGAACTGGAGCATTCCGGAAAACGCCACGATCGAGATTCCGGCCCAGACCCTGGCCCATCCGCAGACCCAGGCCCTGCTGCCGCTGCTGCGCGATGCCGGTGTCGGCCTGTGCCTGACCTGGTTCGCACCGGGTGCGCCGCTGCCGCCCGACATCGACTGGCGCTTCGTCCTCGTCGATTCGCGCCGCCATCCCTCGCCGGCCGGCGCGCCCGGCCTGGCGATGGCCTGGGGCCTGGGCGACATCGCGGGCTTCCGCCAGGCGGTCGACGCCGGATTTGCCGGCGCCTCGGGCTGGTTCTTCCTGCACGGCAATCCGCCGGCCAAGGCGCTCTCGCCAGGCCACGCGCAGATCGTGCGGCTGCTCAACCTGGTGCGCAACAATGGCGAGATCCGCGACATCGAAGCGGTGCTCAAGCAGGACGTCGCGCTGTCCTACAAGCTGCTGCGCTACATCAACTCGGCCGGCTTCGGCCTGATGTGCGAGATCCAGTCCTTCCGCCACGCAGTGAGCATCCTGGGTTACGACGCGCTGAACAAGTGGTTGTCCCTGCTGCTGGTCACCGCCAGCCGCGATCCCAGCGCCCCGGCCATGATGCAGACGGCCATCGCGCGCGGCCGCTTCATGGAAGAGATCGGCGGCAGCTACTTCGACGCCAGCGAGCGCGACAACCTCTTCATCACCGGCGCGTTCTCGCTGCTGCATGTGCTGCTCGGCACCTCGATGCAGACCCTGCTCGATGAGATGAACCTGCCCTCGGCCGTGTCCGAGGCCCTGCTCTACAACCAGGGCGAGTTCGCCCCCTTCCTCAAGCTCGCCAGCCAGTGTGAAAGCTTCGATGGCGGCCCGCTCGGCAAGGCGGCCGGCGAACTGCACCTGCCCTTCGAACGCATCAACCGCGCGCAACTCATCAGCCTCGGCTTCGCCGACAGCCTGCAGGCCTGATGCGGGATCGGTCCGGGTGCGGCGCACATCCGATCACACCCGGCACGCTCCGCGGCCGATAGAATCCGGCGCATCCGCTCACGCCGCACGCCTCCATGCATCCTGCCGCACACTGCGCACTCGACCTACAGCCCTTGCAAGATGGTGCCGCCACCATCCTGCGGCTGCTCGCGGCAAGCTCGCCCAACTGGCCTGAGGTCGCACTGGTCGCCGCGCGCGACCCGGCGCTCTGCCTGGCACTGCTCGCCGCCGAACCCCTCGCCGCGGACGAGCTCGAAAAAGGCCTCAACAGCGCGTTGCGGCAACGCCTCGAGCGCATTGGCGCCGACCTGCTGCGTGCCTGGCTGCTCGGCCTCGGCAACGCCGCGGCACCGCGCAGCGGGCCGGCCGGCAAAGCCCTGCTGCAGGCCGAATGCGCGCTGCACCTGGCACTCGAGACCGGCTACCCACGCCCGGAAGAGGCTTATCTCGGCGGCCTGTGGCGCCAGCTCGCCGAAAATCCGGCCGGTGTGATGGGCGACGATGCGTGGGCCGAACGCGCCGCCCGCGCGTTGAAGCCGGACAACCGCCGCCAGCACTTCGCCGCGCTGATCCGCTCCTGCGGATTGCCGGCAAGCCTGAGCGACGCCCTCGAACTCGGCAACCTGCTCGACGAGCAATGGGCCGAGGCCCACCCCCTGCTGCGCCTGCTGCGCTGTGCAGACCTCCTGGCTGCCGAAGACTGGCAGCAGCGCTGTGCCCAGGCCGCCGCCCTGTGCGGCCTGCCCGAGCCGACGCTGATGAGCCTGCGCACCGACGTCGGCTACATCGTCTCGGGGCACGCCGCATACCCGCCGCCCGCGAGGACGACCGGCACGGTGGCAGGCCTGCCAGCCACCGTCGCCGACGATCCGTATCGCAGCGCCGGCATGCTCGGGTTGCTGACCTCGGCCTTCGTCGAGCTCGGCGCCGACCAGGTCCGGGACCGGCTCGCCATTGCCTGCACGCTGTTCGGCCTGCGCGAAGCACCAGTGCTGCTCGGCGCCGACGACGCCGGTCTGCTGCGGCCCCTGCTGTCCGGCGGCCCTGCCTCGCCGACGACCATGATCGACGAGCTGCGCCTGCGCGAAGACGACGAAGTCAGCTGCATCGCCCTCTGTGCCCGGGCCGAGCAACCGACCTCCTTCTTTCCCGCCGGCGCGAGCCCCGGACGCAGCCTCGCCGACTGGCATGTGGCGCGCTGGCTCGGCCACCGGGGTTTCTGCTGCCTGCCGCTGGCTGGCGGCGGTCATGCCGCGGTCGCCCTCATCGCCAGCTCGAAGGAACACCCCCTGAGCGCCGAACAGCAGTGGCGCTATACCGCGCTGCTCGGTGCCGCGGTGCGCTCCATTCGCGCCGCCAACCGTCAGCGCGACGAGATCGCGGCGCGCGAGGCCGCCCTGCACCAGCGCTTTCGCGACCACGTGCGCAAGATCGCGCACGAGGCCAGCAATCCGCTCACGGTGATCAAGAGCCGGCTCGACATGCTCGGCCAGCAGCGGCCGGACGACGCGCCGCTGCAGGACGAGATGGTCCAGCTCAATACCGAGCTCGATCGCATCGACAACCTGCTGCGCGCGGCCGGCGAACTGCCGGCGGAAACGACCGAGGCGCCGCGATGCAGGGTGCCAGAGCTGTTGCTCGAGATGCGTGCGGTCTACGGCGAGCCCCTCTTCGCCAACCACGGCATCCAGCTCGAACTGCGCGCGGCCAAGGGCGCGCCGGCGGCCGCGATCCCGGCCTCGGCGCTGAAGCAGGTCCTGCTCAACCTGTTCCGCAACGCCTCGGAGGCGCTGCAGCCAGGCCACCGGCTGGTGGTGTCGGTTGCCGGACAACTGATCGTCGATGGCCGTCACTGCCTCGAGATCCGGCTGGTGGACAACGGCCCCGGGCTGCCACCCGACCGCACCGCCGATCTGTTTTCACCGCGGCGCAGCACCAAGGGCGGGGCACACCAGGGGGTCGGCCTCGCCGTGGTGCGCGAGATCCTCACGCGCTGGAACGCCTCTATCCTTTGTCGTAGTCAGCAAGGCTCGGGAACGAGCTTCCAGATTTTCATTCCGCTGGATCAAAAGGGCTGACTGTTGCATCATGTAACGCGGCGTAACCAAACCAAGTCGAGCGTAGGCGGTCATGGCAATTCCGGGGGAAAAGCCCTTTCAGTCGCAATCGATGCGTACGACCGCTGTGAGCGAATCGATTTCCCGGATCCTGATCGTCGACGACGACCCGGCACTGCGCCGAACCTTCCCTCATGTCCTGGGCCGCAGCGGTCGAAGCTTCGACGAGTGCGGCAGCATCGGCGAAGGCATCGACTTGCTCAGGGACAGGCACTACGACCTGGTCCTGCTCGACTATCGACTGCCCGATGCGAGCGGCCTCGAACTGCTCGACTGGCTCGCCGAGCACCAGCGCAACGAGGCGGTGATCATCATCAGCGGCGAAGGCGCGATCGATGCCGCGATCGGTGCGCTGCGTCGCGGCGCCGACGACTACGTGCGTAAGCCCTACCATGTCGCGCAGCTGCAACGCGCGGTGGACGGGGCACTGCACAAGGCCTCACTGGAAAAAGCCAACCGGGCGATGAGCCAGCGCCTGAAAGCCTCGGAACGCCTGCACCGCTACCTCGTCGAGAGCTCACCCGACCTCATCTTCACCCTCGACGCCGAAGGCCGCTTCAGCTACGTCAACCCGCGCGCCAAGATCCTGCTTGGCCAGGACCGCAACGCGCTGATTCGGCGCCCGTTCACGACCCTGGTGATGCCCGAGGACGTCGACCGCATCTGCGGCCTGCTGAGCATGCCTTGCACCATGCCCGGCGAGAGCTTCAGCGTCGAGTTGCGTCTGCGGCGCAACCGCATCGAGGCGAGCGACCCCGACAGCGTCACCGTATCCCTGACCGGCATCCCGATGCTCAGCCAGGACGGCGAGCGCCGGGTGACCGGCCTGTACGGAGTGGCGCGCGACATCTCGGAGCGCAAGCGCGCCGAGGAGATCATCTCATTCCAGGCCTTCCACGATCAGCTGACCCACCTGCCGAACCGGGTGCTGTTCAAGGACCGGCTCGAGCTCGCGATCGCCCAGGCGCAGCGCCGCACCGGTGCGCTGGCGGTGATGTTCGTCGACGTCGACCGCTTCAAGCTGGTGAACGACACCTACGGTCATGCCGAGGGCGATGCCCTGCTGCGCGGCATCGCCTCGCGCGTATCGGCGACGCTGCGGCGCGGCGACACCCTGGCGCGCCTTGGCGGTGACGAATTCACCGTGCTGCTGCCCGACATCAACCAGCCCGAAGACGCCGAAATCATCGCCCGCAAGATCCTCGCCGCCCTTGCCGCGCCGATCGAACTGAGCCAGGGGGAGTTTCGCGCCACGGCAAGCATCGGCATTTCGCTCTACCCGCGTGACGGCGCCAGCGCCGAAGACCTCACCCGCCATGCCGACATTGCGATGTACCAGGTCAAGCGCTCGGGCAAGAACGCCTTCCGCTTCTTCGACCCTGCGCTCAATACCCATCATCGCGAGCGCATTGCCATCGAGAACGACCTGCGCAGCGCGCTCGAGCGCGACGAGTTCGAGCTCTACTACCAGCCCCAGATCAGCCTGGCGCGCCGTCAGGTGATCGGCATGGAGGCGCTGCTGCGCTGGAACCACCCGGTGCTCGGCCAGGTTCCGCCGGGGACCTTCATCCAGGTCGCCGAGGAAGTGGGCCTGATCGGCGACATCAGCCGCTGGGTACTCGAGCGCTCGTGCGCCCAGCTCGCGCTCTGGCGCAAGGACGGCCACAGCCAGCTGCGCATGTCGCTCAACTTGTCGCCGCACGACTTCGACAGTCACGACATCGTGCGCACGATCACCGAGTGCGTTCTGCGCCACGGCCTTCCCCCCGGCCAGGTAGAACTCGAAATCACCGAAAGCATGATGATGAATGACTCGGCCGGTGTCGCCACCAAGGTACGCCAGTTGCGCGAGGCCGGCCTGAACGTGGCGATCGACGATTTCGGCACCGGCTATTCGGCCCTCGCCTACTTGCAGAAATTCCCGGTGAGCACGCTCAAGATCGATCGCAGCTTCGTGCGCGACCTCGAAGGGCCGATGACGAACCCGATCATCTCCGCCATTATCGGCATCGCCCGCGGCTTCGATCTGGAGCTGATCGCCGAAGGCGTGGAACACATTGAACAGGCGGAAGCGCTGCGTGCGCTGGGCTGCGACGTCATGCAGGGGTACTACTTCGCCCGCCCGACACCCGCCGCCGAAGCATCGCAGTGGCTGCACCAGGCGCCCGCCGTCCCCTTGATGGCCTGATCGCTCCGGCGCGCCCGGGCGCGCGGCCTCGGGCCCGGACAAGAAAAAGGCCAGCACCCGAGTGCTGGCCTTTTTCTTGCGCCCGACCACTGCAACGGTCAGGGCCGGGACTGGATTACTTCTGCGACAGGACCCACTCAGCCAGCGCCTTGGCGTCGGCGTCGCTCACCTGCGGGTTGGGGGGCATCGGGATCTGGCCCCAGACGCCCACGCCACCCTTCTGCACCTTGGTGGCGAGCATGGCGACAGCGTCGGCGTTGCCGGCGTACTTGGCAGCGACGTCCTTGTAGGACGGGCCGACGAGCTTCTTGTCCACAGCGTGACAGGCCAGGCAGTTCTTGGCCTTGGCGAGCTCGGCGGAAGCAAATGCGGGAGCGGCAGACAGGAGACCCGCGGCAACCGCGGCGGCGACGAACATTTTCATCTTCTTTCCCTCTTGGTTTTGAGTGATGCTCGACGAGATGTTAAACCAGGCCCCGGTTTTTTCCTACTTCGGCCCGCGCGATGCAACACCTTGTTGCGCAAACCCGTTGCTCACTGCCGCACTTCCATCGCCTCGTCTGCCGCCATGCCGGCGTGGCTGGCCCGGAACGGGTTGATGTCCAGCCCTCCGCGGCGCGTGTAGCGCGCCCACACCGACAGCGCGGACGGGCGGCAACGTGAAAGGATGTCGCAGAACACGCGCTCGACGCATTGCTCGTGGAATTCGTTGTGCTCGCGAAAAGAGACGACATAGCGCAGCAGGCCGTCGCGCGCGATCGCCTGTCCGGTGTAGCGCACCACCAGCATCCCCCAGTCGGGCTGGCCGGTCACCAGGCAGTTCGATTTCAGAAGGTGCGAATACAGGGTCTCGCTCACGGCCTCGCCTGATGCGGAGAGGAAGTCGGCATTCGGCTGATAGCCGTCGATATCGATGTCGATCGAATCGAGGCAGACGCCCTCCGGATAGGCGAAAACGCGAGCCGGGCGGGTCTCGAGCGGTTCGACGGCCACCGTCACGACACCACCGGCCGCGGCCGACAGATCCCGTGCGATGGTGTCGCGCACCGTTGCGACATCGTCGAAGCGCTGCTGGTTGAAGGAGTTGAGGTAGAGCTTGAGCGACTTCGACTCGACCAGACGCGGCGTCGTCGCCGGCACGCGAAAGCTTGCGATCGCCACCACCGGCTTGCCGCGTGGATTGAGCCAGGACAGCTCGTAGGCATTCCACAGGTCTGCACCGAAAAAGGGCAGGGCATCGGCACGAAGACCGAGCTCGGCGCGCTTGAGCTGACGCTCGATCGGGAACAGCAGCTCGGGTGCGTAGGTGTCGCGGTAGGCCACCGGGCGGCCCAGCGGGGAGGATTCGGCGCCGTGCAGGCGATCGGGTTCGATGTTCATGGCGATGCTCGGGGTGTCGGGGCCGATGAAGGAGTAATGCCGGGCCTGCTCTCGAACAGAGCCGCGAGGTCGAGGGAAGTTTCCACCGCGTCGGCGAGGCGATCCAGATCCGCCTCCCGCCGCGCTGCAAGATCCACCCGCTGCAGGGTTTTCGCGCCGGCCCAGCCGAGCAGCGCGGCCAGGGCCTCGGGAGCGTCGAACAGGCCGTGCAGATAGCTGCCCAGGATCTGGCCGTCGTCCGAGATCGCACCGTCGGGCCGCTGGGCATCGGCGCCGCGTGCGAGCCGCATCGCCGGCCGCGCCAGCGCGGCGCCGCGCGTCACGCCCATGTGGATCTCGTAGCCCGCCACCGCGGGTGCGCCCGGCAGGCACAGATGCCCGGCGGCATTGCCGAGCTGCTTGTCGCGTTCGAGCACGGTATCCATGTCGAGCAGACCGAGCCCGGCCATGTTGCCGGGCAGCCCCTCGAGGCCGAGTGGATCGCCCAGCGTGGTGCCGAGCATCTGGAAGCCGCCGCAGATGCCGACGAGCTTGCCGCCGTAGCGCAGATGGCGCTTGATCGCCGTCTCCCAGCCCTGCGCGCGCAGCCAGGCGAGGTCGGCCTGTACCGACTTGGAGCCTGCGAGCACGATCAGGTCGGCGGGCGGGATCGGCTCGCCCGGACCCACCCAGCGGAAATCCACCTGTGGATGCAGGCGCAGGGCGTCGAGGTCGGTATGGTTGGAGATGCGCGGATAGACCGGCGCCACCACCCGCAACGCGCCGGCCGCGGCATCGGCGGCGCCGTCGGCGAGCGCGTCCTCGGCATCGAGGAACAAGCCGTGCAGGTAGGGCAGGACGCCGAACACCGGCCGGCCGGTGCGCTGCTGCAGCCAGTCCAGGCCGGGCTGCAGCAGGCCGATGTCGCCGCGAAAGCGGTTGATGACGAAACCCTTGACCCGCGCCTGCTCCGACGGCGACAGGAGCTCGAGCGTGCCCACCAGGTGGGCGAAGACGCCGCCGCGGTCGATGTCGGCCACCAGCACCACCGGCACGTCGGCCACCTCGGCGAAGCCCATGTTGGCGATGTCACGGTCGCGCAGATTGATCTCGGCCGGACTGCCCGCCCCTTCCACCAGCACGCAGTCATAGTTGCTGACGAGCCGCTGCCAGCTCTGCATCACCGCCGCCATCGCGGTCGGCTTGTAGGCGTGATAGTCGCGTGCGGACAGGTTCGTCGCCACCCGACCGTGGATGATCACCTGGGCGCCGATGTCGCTCGAAGGCTTGAGCAGCACCGGGTTGAAGTCGGTGTGCGGCGCCACCCCGGCCGCCAGCGCCTGCAGCGCCTGGGCGCGGCCAATCTCGCCGCCGTCGGCGGTCACCGCGGAGTTGAGCGCCATGTTCTGCGGCTTGAACGGCGCCACGCGCACGCCGCGACGGGCGAGCGCGCGGGCGAGACCGGCCACCAGCGTGCTCTTGCCGGCGTCGGAGGTGGTGCCCTGCACCATCAGGGCGAAAGCCTGGGACATCGCGTAACATCCGGTTCTTTCCTTCGGGCCCGGATTATCGCCGATAACGGCGCCCCTTCGGCCGCGACGCCCGACGAACCGGCCTGCCTTCGGCGCGAACCGGCAAGGGCCGATCTGACCACCGATTTCCGCAGACACTGCTCGCCACGATCGACCCGCCCATGCGCCCGCTCATCGCCGCCCTTGTCGTCGCCATCCTGCTCGCCGCCGTCCCTGCACGCGCAGCCATCGACATCACCGACGACACCGGCGCGCAGGTCCGCCTGCCGCAGCCGGCGCGGCGCATAGTCAGCCTCGCCCCCCATGTCACCGAATTGCTCTTCGCCGCGGGCGCGGGCGAGCATGTGGTCGGGGTCGTGACCTATAGCGACTTCCCCGAGGCCGCAACGAAGCTGCCGCAGGTCGGCAGCTACAGCAGCATCGATCTCGAAGCGGTGGCCGCGCTCAGGCCGGACCTCGTGATCGCGTGGAAGAGCGGCAATCGCGACGCTCATCTGGACCGCCTCGCGGCACTGGGCATCGCGGTCTATGTGAACGAGCCCCGCAGCCTCGACGATGTCGCGCGCAGCATCGAGCAGTTCGGCCGCCTCGCAGGCAGCGAAGCCGTCGCCGGCCCCGCCGCGGAGGCCTTTCGTGAGCGCCAGGCGGCGCTGGCCGCGCGTTTCAGCGCACGACCGCCGGTGCGCACCTTCTACCAGATCTGGCAGCAGCCGCTGATGACGATCAACGACGCCCACCTCATCGCCGACGTCATTCGCCTGTGCGGGGGCGAGAACGTGTTCGGCGGCCTGTCGCAACTGGCGCCGAGCGTGGGGGTCGAGTCGGTGCTCGCCGCCAACCCGGAGGTGATCGTCGCCAGCGGCATGGGTGCGTCGAGGCCTGAATGGCTGGACCAATGGAAGCGCTGGGCCGGGCTGCGTGCGAACGTCGCCGGCAACCTGTTCTTCATCCCGCCGGAAATCATTCAGCGCCACACGCCGCGCATCCTCGACGGCGCCGAGCGGCTGTGCACCCAGCTCGAGGAAGCAAGAGACAAGCGCGCCTTGACGACACCGCTCGGCGCGGGCGCGACCCGCTAGGGACTGGCGCGGCGCACGCCGC
>JBFGZP010000008.1:0-25452 GCA_041586695.1 Thauera sp. | reverse complement strand
TCGATCTGGTCGACGCCGACTGGCTCGCCAGGCTCGCCGCAGCCTGCCAGCACGCCGGCGCGGCGCTGCTCGTCAGCCTGAGCGTGGATGGCCAGTGGCGCTTCTTCGACGGCAGCGGCCCCAGGGACGACCCCGACGACGCGCTCGTGCGCGAACGCTTCAATGCCCATCAACGCCGCGACAAGGGGCTCGGCCCTGCGCTCGGTCCGGATGCGGCTCCCGCCTTGGCGGCGACGCTCGCCCGGCACGGCTATCACGTCAGCATCGCGCCCAGTCCGTGGCAGCTGTCGATGAGCGACACCGGCGACGTCGCCCTCGCGGCGAGCCTGCTGGCGGGCTGGCGTGCTGCCGTGCTCGAACAGGATCCGAGCCTGGGCCAGGTCGTCACGGCCTGGCACGGGCGGCGCCGGGCGACACTCGACGATCCACGCCAGCGACTTGAGGTCGGCCACCTCGACCTCTTCGCCCACCCCGCGGTGCGCGGAGGCGCAGCATGACCCCGCCCGGCAGACCGACCGTCGTATGGCTGCGCCTGCTCATCAGCGCCGGCCTGCTCGCCGCGCTACTGTCGTGGCTGGAGCCCGAGCGCCTCGCGGCCGAAGTCGGCAGCCTGGCGCCAGCCTGGCTGCTGCTGGCTCTGGCCTTGAGCGTGCCGCAGGTGGCGCTGTCGGCGTGGCGCTGGCGGCTCACCGCCCGCAGCCTGGGCATGCCGTTGCCCATGGGTACGGCAGTAGCCGAATACTACCTCGCCACCTTCCTCAACCAGATCCTGCCCGGCGGGGTGCTCGGCGACGCCGCCCGGGCCTGGCGTCACGGCCGTCGCCAGGCGGACGCGCAGCGTTCGCGCGGCGCCTGGCACGCGGTGCTGATCGAGCGCGTGTCGGGTCAGCTCGCCCTCGCGCTGCTCGCGCTGGCGGCGCTGACAGCGTCGCCGAAACTACGCGACGGCCTGCTGGGCGGGCTGGAGCAGGCCCTGGCGGCGGCACCGGATCCGGGCACCGTGCCGCTGTGGGCCGGTCTTGCAACCGCGATCCTGCTCGCCACGCTCGCCGCTCTGCGCTGGGTCGAACCGCTACGCGACTTCGCTCGCGACCTGCGCCGTTCGCTGCTGGCAAACGGTGTGTGGCGCCGGCAGGCGATCGTTTCGCTGCTGGTGGCAACGAGCTACGTAGCGGTGTATTTCTGCTGCGCACGTGCGCTCGGCATCGGCACCGATGCGTCGCTGCTGCTGCCCTTGATCCCGCTGGTGCTGCTGGCGATGGCGGCGCCGGTATCGGTCGCCGGCTGGGGCGTGCGCGAGGGAGCGGCAGCATTGCTGTGGTGGCTGGCCGGCCTGCCACCCGCGCAAGGCGTGGCGATCTCGATCGCCTACGGCTTGGTCGTTCTGCTGTCCAGCCTGCCCGGCGCCCTGGTGCTGATGACGGTCCGTGGCTCCCGACCGGACGCGTGCGCGACCGCACCCGGAGAAGCACCGTGACCCACGCTTCAGCGCAGCGCGAGATCGAACAGCGTGTCCTCGCCGCAGGCGAAGGTGCGGCACGCCGGTCGCAGCGCCTGGTCCAGCGTCGCGATCGGCGCCAGGTCGAGTCCGCTGCGGCCGGAGCCGATCAGCATCGGCGCCACCATCACGTGCAGGCGATCGAGCACCCCCGCCTGGACGAAGCGCGACACCGTCACGCCGCCGCCTTCGACCAGCACCCTGACGAGGCCGCGCTCGGCAAGGCAGGCCAGCACTGCCGCCGGGGCAAAGCCGCCCGCGCCCGCTTCGAGCACGACCTGCTCGACGTGTCCCGCCGCGTGCGGGTCGTCCGCAGCCGGCGCGACGAGGTGCAGGGTAGGCGCGATGGCATTGACGAACACCTTTCGCGCCCCCTTTGCGCGCCGACGCGGATCGAGCACGACGCGCACCGGATGCGGACCCGGCACGTGGCGCACGGTCAGCTGCGGATCGTCGGCGTCCACGGTGCCGACACCGACCACGACCGCATCGCAGATCGCGCGCAGACGATGCAGATGCGCGCGCGCGACCTCTCCATTGATATAGTGCGAGGCTCCGCTCACGGTGGCGATGCGTCCGTCCAGGCTCTGGCCGAGCTGGCCCAGCGCAAGCGGGCCCGGGCGTGCCACCAGCGGGAGAAACAGATCCAGCAGCCGTGCGCCGGCCGGACTGGCCGTGGGCGAGCTGCACCAGCGCCCGCCGGCAGCGACTTCGAGCCGGGCCTTGCCCAGTGCGAAGCCGGCCTGCGGCCGGCCGGCCCAGTCATGCTCGCGGGCCTGCAGCAGCAGCGCCCAGGCCTCGGCTTCCTGAAGATCATGTAAGGACATGCAGCACCCCGATTCGACGAACATCCGGCGGACGCGCGCCAGGCCGAATGCCAACGGCCCGCGAACGCCCTGCGAACATGAAGAGACCGAAGGAGAACACCCTAATGCCGATGCGCCAAGCCGAGCGTGCGATATTCGATCTGCGCCGCGGCCTACCGGTACTGCTGCGCAACCGCGGCGCCAACACCCTGATCCACGCCGTCGAGGGTCTGGACGATGCCGCCCTTGCCGAAGCGTGCAAGCTTGCGGGCAGCGCGCCCGTGCTGATGCTGACGCGTCACCGGCTCGCGAGCCTGGGCCACATTATCGCCGACGATGCCGCAGCCCTGGCACTGGACCCATTGCCCGAGGCCGCGGCGATCCGTCGCCTAGCCTGCGAACGCAACGCGAGCCTGCCGGCAACGCCTGCGGTCGTGCCGCAGGATGCTCCCGGGGCGGCGGCGCTGCGCCTGTTGCGCCGCGCGCAGTTGCTGCCCGCCGCGCTGGCCACGGAAATCGCGCCGAGCCATGAGCGCGCCATCGCCGAACTCGTCGCCGACGGCACCCTGCTCGCGGTCGATACCGTCGAGGCGGCTGCACTGTGCCAGGGTGGTCCCGGCCGCCTGACCCGCATCAGCGAGGCGCGCGTGCCGCTGGCCGAGGCCGAGGACACCCGTTTCGTCCTCTTCCGCGAGCCCGACGGCATGCACGAACATGTTGCGATCGTGATCGGCGATCCGGCCCGGTGGCCCGAGGCCGTCCCCGCGCGCCTGCACTCGTCCTGCCTCACCGGCGACCTGTTCGGCAGCCTGCGCTGCGACTGCGGCGAACAACTGCGCCGCGGCGTGGCCGCGATCAGCGCCCAGGGCGGCGGCGTCCTGCTGTATCTGTCGCAGGAGGGGCGCGGCATCGGCCTGGCGAACAAGCTGCGCGCCTACGGCCTGCAGGACGAAGGACTGGACACGATCGACGCCGACCAGGTGATCGGTTTCAGCCAGGACGAACGCGACTATCGCATCGCCCACGAGATGCTCGACGAACTCGCGGTGACGAAGATCCTGCTGCTGACGAACAATCCCGCCAAGGTGGAGGCCTTGCGCGCCGCGGGCATCAACGTCGTCGGCCGCCAGGCGATCTACGGCGAGATCACCGCGGAGAACCAGCGCTACCTCAGCACCAAGGCGCATCGCCACGGCCACTTCCTGCACGACCTCCTCGACAGCCAGGACGAGCAGGACGAGCCTGACGAGCGCGAAGCCGGGACGGGCCCCGGAAACAGCCCAGGCGCCTGATGGCCGGATCAGGCGTGCGACGAGCCCGCTCGCGGGCCATCGAAGCGGGCGACATCGAAGCCGTGCGCCTCTTCGATCAGGCGCGCCAGACAGGTGGAGAAATGCGCCACCAGCCGGCGTCCGAGCGCCGCGTCGGCAAGCAGGGCGTTGCCGGCCACCCCTGCCGGGTGCAGGTCCTGCGCCATCCAGCCGAAACCGGCCTCGCCTTCCGGCCCCAGCCGGGCGCCTTCGGCCGCCATGTCGTGCCCGATCGACCTGAAGTCGCCCAGCGCATCCTGCCGCACCTTGTGTGGCGCGAAGTGCAGCATCATCGCCGTTTCCATTGCGCCGCCGTGCAGGCCATGACGGAGCTCCTCCGCGGGCAGGGCGTCGGCCGGCGGCGCGAAGCGAAAGTAGTTCGCCCGCAGCACCAGCATGCGGTGGGCATGACGCAGCTCGAGCGCTGCCAGGTCCACCAGCGCCTTGTTGCCGCCATGCGTGTTGAACAGCACCAGGCGCCGGAAGCCCGCGCGCGCCACGCTGTCGCCAAGCTCGACGAGCGTGGCCAGCGCGGTTTCGGGCGACAGGCTCAACGTGCCGGCGAAGCCGGTGTGCTCCAGGCTGAGCCCCACCGCCAGCGCGGGCAGCACCAGCACCGGCGTGCCGGGCGCGAGCTGCGGCAGGGCCGCGTCGATGAGGCCGGTGGCGATGTCGACGTCGGTCGACAGCGGCAGGTGCTCACCGTGCTGCTCGATCGCGGCCAGCGGCAGCACGGCGACGCCGGCGCGCGCCGCCACGGCGGCGATTTCGGTCGGGGTGTGGTCCTGCCAGCGGAAGCTGGACTGTGTGTTCATCTCGATCTCCTGCGACGGGCCGGCGGCCGCGCCCGCGTCTCGTGCCGTGATGCTACCGGCCCGTGGCGACGAAGGCGATGAGAACGCGCTCGCCTGCCGCCCTGCTCGGCATTCTCCTGCCGCTGCTGGCGCTCAACGCGCTGCTCAGCTTCGACAACGACTGGCCCAGCCTTTGGGTCCGCTTCGGCGCACGCGTTTCCGTCGAGCTTGCCGCGATCGTGCTGGCCCTGAGCCTGTGGCTCGGCCGGCGCAGGACGGTCGCGCCCGCCGTGCTCTCGACGCTGGCCATCGTCATCGCGCTGTGGAGCGTGCTGCGCTACGTCGACGTCACCGTGCCGGCCGTCTTCGGCCGTCCGGTGAACGCCTATTGGGACGGCCGGCACCTGTGGCAGTTGCTGCGCATGGCGAGCGGCGACTCGCCATGGTGGCGGCTGACGGGCGGCGCTGTCGTAATGGCTTTGCTCAGCACGCCGCTGTTTCTCGTCGTGCGCTGGATGCTGGGTGCGCTCGTCCGCGCCCTCGCCAGGCCCGGCGCGCGTGCGCCGTCCATGCTCGCAAGCGCGGGCGTGTGTATTGCCTTTGCCGCCTCGCCGTTCGTCGGCGTGGACAGGCACGCCTTCTTCGCCCGGCCCGTCGCCGTCACGATCGCCGAGCAGACGGTCAAGCTGCACGCGGCGCTGAGCCCGACCCGCAGCGAATCGCGGCTGGCGCCCAGCCCGTCGTTCGACGGCGATCTGGCTGCGCTCAACGGGGTCGACGTGCTGATCATCTTCGCCGAGGCCTATGGCGCGGCAAGCCTCGACCGGCCGGAGATCGCCGGCGCGCTCGCACCCTACCGCGACGCCCTTGCGCAGTCCCTGCGGATCAGCGGCCGCCGCGCGGTATCTGCCCGGGTGCGCTCGCCCACCTTCGGTGGCGCCTCCTGGCTTGCGCATGCGGCACTGCTCTCGGGCATCGACACACGCGACCCGGACGACTACGACCTGCTGCTGACGACCAGGCGTCCGACCCTGGTCAGCCATTTCGCCCGCCACGGCTATCGCACCGTCGCCTGGATGCCGGGCCTGCAGCGGCCCTGGCCGGAAGGAAGCTTCTATGGCTTCGAGCGCTACGGCAATGCCGACTCCATCGGTTACATCGGCCGCGCCTTCGGCTACTGGCGCATCCCGGACCAGGCCTCGCTCGCACTGCTCCAGGAGCAGGAGCTCGCGCCCATCGCCCAGGGTCGCACGCCGCGTTTTGTCGTGTTTCCGACCGTGACCACGCATGCACCGTTTCGCCCCGTCCCACCCTACCTGCAGGACTGGAGCAGGCTGCTGCAGGCGGAAGCCTATCCTGCCGAAGCGGTCGAGCAGGCGCTGGCCCAGCCTGCCTCCTGGGTGCAGCCGACGCCGGCCTATCTCGACGCCATGCGCTACCAGTTCGACTGGCTTGCCGCCTACGTGGGCGAGCATGCGCCGGCCGACGCACTGATCATCGTCATCGGCGACCACCAGCCGATCGCCGGCGTCAGCGGCCAGGACGCCTCCTGGGATGTGCCCGTGCACCTGCTGAGCCGCGACGAGGCCCTGCTTGCGCGCTTCGAAGCGCGGGGCTTTGCGCCGGGCCTGACGCCACGCGCCACCGCGATCGGCGCCATGCACGAGCTCACTCCGATGCTGCTGGCCGCCTTCGATCGCTCGCCGCCGCGCGCCTCGGAGCAGACGGACGAGCCGTCTGCCCGCCCGCTGGCGCCCTGAGGCCGAATGCGGCAAAGCTGCCGCCCGGGCCAGCCGCATGTCATCCGCCCAGGGGCCAAGCCCGGTAATGACCTTCCACGATCCGTTTGCTAGAGTGAAGAAACCGAGTCCTTCAACCAAAGGGGCGACCCGCAGGAGAGCGAGATGAACGTGACCGTCAGTGGAACCTACGAGTCGGCAGCCGCCGCGCGAAATGTCGAGGAACAACTCGTGGCCTACGGGATCCCGCAGGAAAACATCTTTGTCGACGAGGACGCCAGGCAGATCAAGGTCACGACTCCCGAAGCGACGAAGCCGGAGATCGTGGCGATTCTCAACCAGCACAAGCCGACCCGGGTTACCTGAGGGCGGCCCGACGCCGGCTGGGTTGGCGAGCCGGGCGCCCGATGCGAGCCGGCGGCTCGCTCACTCCTCGAACACCAGCGCCTGCGAATCCGCGCCGATCTCCTCGAGCGCGGCGGTGACCGAGTCCATGAACGCAGGCGGGCCGCACACATAGAACTGCTGATCGAGGTCGTGGATCGTTTCCTGCAGGTAGGCCTCGTCGATTCGCCGGTGTTCGTAGCCGGCGAAGGCGGCGTCGGTGCAGATGAAGTGACATCGCTCACCCAGACAGTGACGCAGTTCCTTCTCGCAGATGATGTCCGATGGCGTCTTGTTGGCGAAAATCAGGCCGTGTCCGGCCAGTTCCTGCCTGCGGACAAGTTCGCGCAGGATGGCAATGAACGGCGTGATGCCGGCGCCGCCGGCGATGAAGGTGCCGGCGCCACGATGTTGAATCGTGCCGAAGGGCTCCGACATCAGAATCCGCACCCCGGGCTGCAGGCGGTGCAGTTCGCGGGTCAGGCCCTCGTGCTGCGGATAGGTCTTGATGATGAACTCGACCACGCCGTCGTCGTGCAAGGATGTCGGCGTGAAGGGACGCCCCTCCTCGCGCCACTCCGGCGTGTCGATGGCAAGCTCGACGCCCTGCCCGGGGGTAAAGCTGAAGCCGTCCGGACGGCTCAGCAGGAACCGCCTCACATCGTGGGTGACGAATTCGCTCATCAGCAGTATCGAGCTGTGTTCCATCTCGCTGGATCTCCCTCTGGTCGGTTGTTCCGGGCCTGACCGCTCGTAGGCTTGCAGACCGACCCTGATGCATCGCGTTGCGGCATTCGCTCGCATCTGCGCCGGGCCGTTCAAGGTCTCGGGAATGTTCCGCTCGTGCCCGGCAAGGACTCGCTCTCACTTCGCGAATGAGCGCGAATGAGCGCGCCTTGCCTCGGCAACTGTCCGCTTCGTCGCGAGGTCCGGATCGGACGAAATGTCTGTACGGGCTTCGGCCTGCCGCACGCGCAGCCCCTCGCTGCCGGGCTCATGCCCGGTGACTCAAATCCAATATAGAAGACCGTCCGCCGTTTTGCTCGCGCCGTCGTGATGACGAGGCCTTCGTGATCGGGGCAGAATAAGGGTGGCCCGTTTGCCGCGCCCGGACCGATGAGGCCGAACATGTGCCCCGGATGGCGCGGCGGGTCGTGCGCCCGTGGCGTCATGGGCGAGCGGATCGGCCGGCGGGAACCAGCCACAGACGTTATAGTTCGCCATGAATGCCCGGCGCGGGCTCGCCCGCCCCGGAGTCCTTGGTCCGCTGCGTTGCATGCGGATATTGCCCGCCAACTCGACCAACCTGTATCGGAGGTGCGCATGCCTGGTCTGCTACCCGACGTCGATCCCGACGGCCTTCTGGAATATTCGGTGGTCTACACCGACCGTTCCCTCAACCACATGTCGCGCGCGTTCCAGGGCGTGATGAAGGACGTATCCAGCACGTTGAAGAAGGTCTACAACGCACGATCGGTGGCGATCGTTCCGGGCAGCGGCACCTTCGGCATGGAGGCCGTCGCACGCCAGTTCGCCACCGGGCGCAAGTGCGTGGTCGTCCGCAACGGCTGGTTCAGCTATCGGTGGACGCAGATCTTCGACATGGGCGCCATCCCTTCGGAATCGATCGTGCTGAAGGCCCGCCAGGTCGACGGTAGCCGCCAGGCCCCGTTCATTCCCGCCCCGATCGATGAAGTGGTGAGCACGATCCGCCAGTTCAGGCCCGAAGTCGTCTTCGCTCCGCACGTCGAGACATCGGCCGGGATGATGCTGCCCGACGACTATCTGCGCCAGGTCGCCGACGCCGTCCATGCGGTGGGCGGCCTGTTCGTGCTCGACTGCATTGCCTCGGGAACCGTCTGGGTGGACATGCAGGCCACCGGCGTCGACGTTCTCATCAGCGCACCGCAGAAAGGCTGGAGCGCCTCGCCCTGCTGCGGCCTGGTCATGCTCAGCGCGCTCGCGCGCGAACGCATCGAGACCACTACCAGCACCAGCTTCGCCTGCGACCTGCGCAAGTGGCTGCAGATCATGGAGACCTACGAGCAGGGTGCACACGCCTACCACGCCACCATGCCGACCGATGGGCTCACCCGATTGCGCGACATCATGAAGGAGACCGAGGCCTACGGTTTCGCCAAGGTGCGCGCCGAGCAGCTCGAGCTCGGCGCCCAGGTACGGGCACTGTTCGCGGCCAAGGGTATCCGCAGCGTCGCGGCGGAGGGTTTCCAGGCGCCCGGGGTGGTGGTGAGCTACACCGACGACGACGCCATCCGCACCGGGGCCAAGTTCGCCGCCGAGGGGCTGCAGATCGCCGCCGGCGTCCCGCTGCAATGCGATGAACCGGCCGACTTCAAGACCTTCCGCCTCGGTCTGTTCGGGCTCGACAAGCTGCACAACCCCGAGCGCACCGTCGCGAGCCTGAAAGCCGCACTCGACCGCGTGCTCTGAACCCGGCCGCGGGCCGGGCGTCCGCTCCGCGGGATCAGACGCCTTCGGCCTCCGCTTCGCCGGGCAACTCATCCAGGCGGGCCGATTCGATCTTGTGGAAATGCGCGCTGATCTTGCGGCTCGAGGTCTGCACGTCCTGCACGTCGCGGCTCGCCTGGTCGATGTGGCGAGCCAACGCGTTCATGCGCTCGTCGAAGCGGTGGAAGTCCTTCGCCAGCTTGCCCAGCGCATCCTGGATGACGTGGATCTGCTTGCGCGTCTCGACATCCTTCAACACCGCTCGTGCGGTGTTGAGCACCGCCATCAGCGTCGTCGGCGACACGATCCACACCCGCTTCTGCTGCGCGTAGGCGACCACCTCCGGGTGGTAGGCATGCACTTCGGCGAACACCGCCTCGGCCGGCAGGAACATCACCGCGCCGTCCGAGGTCACGCCTTGCACGATGTACTTCGACGCGATCGCATCGACATGGCGCTTCACGTCGCTGCGAAAGGCCTGCTGCGCCGCACGACGATCCAGGTCGCCGGAGGTCCGGTCGAACATGCGGTGGTAGTTCTCGAGCGGGAACTTTGCATCCACCGCGACCTTGCCGGTAGGCGCAGGCAAGGTGAGCAGGCAGTCGACCCGGGTGTTGTTCGGCAACGCCGCCTGGAAGGCGTAGGCGTCGGGCGGCAGCATGTTCTGCACCAGGGCCTCGAGCTGCACCTCGCCGAAGGCGCCGCGCGCCTTCTTGTCGCCGAGCAGTTCCTGCAGGCTGACGACGTTGGTGGTGAGGCCGTCGATCTTCTTCTGCGCCTCGTCGATCGTCGCCAGCCGCGCCATGACGCTGACGAAAGTCTCGTTGGTCTTGCGAAAGCCATCGTCGAGGCGTTGATTGACGTGCCCGGCGAGCGTTTCCAGCCGGCCATCGACCGATTGCGTCAGCGTGTTGATGCTGCGTGACAGCTGCACCGACGCAGCAGCCAGCCCGCGCTGCAGGAGCTCGCGGTCCGCCCGCGCATGTTCGCCGATGCGATCGGTCTGGCGCCCGAGCCCCTCGTGCAGGTCACGCAGGATCTCGCGGTGCTGCGCCGCGAGCTGCTGGTCGAGTCTGTCCGCCAACTGCTCGCCGAGCCGCGTGTGCATCGAATCCTCCAGCCGCGACAGGCGCCACAGCACGAAGCACAGCAGCACCAGCGCGATGCCGGACAGGGCGCCGAGCAGGATCTCGGTCCGGGACAGCACCAGATCGATCAAGCCAGCGCCCTCAGGCTCGTCAGGGGCGGGCGCGACAGCAGCTTGCGCGTGCCCAGCCAGCCGCCCAGCACCACGCCACCGGCGCCGAGCACGACCGCGAGCAGCAGCGGGCTTGCCGCCGGAACGTAGGCCATGCGGAAGACGTAATGCGCCAGGGCCCAGCCGATCGCGGTCGCGCCAACCCCGGCGAGCACGCCGGCGACGCCACCGAGCACGAGGAACTCCGCCAGCAGGGCCTGGCGAACCTGGCGGTTGCGCGCCCCGAGCGTGCGCAGCATCGCCAGTTCGTATTCGCGCTCGTCATGCGTCGCCTGCAGTGCCGCATACAGCACGACCAGCCCCGCGAGCACCGCGAAGCCGAACACGAACTGCACGATCACGATCAGCTTGTCGGTCATCGATTGGACCTGGGCGATGACCGCGGCGATGTCGATCACCGACAGATTGGGGAATTCGGCCACGAGCCGGGTAGTGAAGTCGTGATTCGAGGGCGGCAGGTGGAAACTGGTGATCAGGCTCGCCGGGTAGTCCTCGAGCAGGCCTTCCGAGGCGATGAAGAAGAAGTTCACCCGCATGGAGTCCCAGTCGAGCCCGCGCACGCTGGTGACCGGTGCCTCGACCATGCGCCCGGCGATGTCGAAGCGCACGCGGTCGCCGACCTTGAGGCCGAACGTCTCCGCCAGGCCCTTCTCCACCGAGAATTGCGGCGTGCGCACCGTGCCATGCCACTGCCCGGCGACGACCCGGTTGCCGGTCGGCAGGGACCCGGCGTAGGACAGATTGAACTCGCGCTGCGCCAGCCTGCGGCTGCGCTCGTCCTCAAAGCTCGCCGGATTCACGGCTTCACCATTGATCTGCACCAGGCGGCCGCGGATCATCGGCTGGATCTGCGGCACCGGCAGCCCTTCGCGGGCGAACAGGGCCGCCACGCCATCGCGCTGGTCGGGCTGCATGTTGATGACGAAGCGGTTGGGCGCGTCCGGCGGCGTCATGCGCCGCCAGTTGTCGAGCAGGTCGGCACGGATCAGCGTTAGCAGCAGCAGCGCTGTCATCCCCAGCCCGAGCGCGGCCGCCTGGATGACGCTGCCGCCCATCCGCCGTCCGAGCGAGGCCACGCCGTAGCGCCAGCCGCCGCCGCGCAGACTGCCCTGGCCCTTGAGCCGTCCGGCGAGGCGCAGCACCCACCAGGCGGCGAGGGCGAACACGCCCAGGGCGACGGCAAAGCCGAGGGCAACCATCAGCCCCAGGCTCACGTCCGCGGCAATCCAGAAGATCAGCCCGAGCAGCGCCGCCAGCCCCAATGCCCAGGCGCTGCCGGACAGTGGCTCGGCTGCGTCGAACTCGCGCCGCAACACCCGCAGCGTGCTGACCTTGCCCAGGCGCAGCAACTGCGGCAGCACGAATCCGGCGAGCAGCACCACGCCGACCAGCAAGCCATGCGCCAGCGGCAACATCGACGGCGCCGGCAAGTCGGTGGCCAGGAGTTCGCGCAGGCCGCCCGCCAAGCCCCATTGCACCGCCCAGCCCAGGGCCGAGCCCGACGCCGCCGCGAACAGTCCGAACAGCAGGAACTCGCCGACGACGATGCCCAGCACCTGCGCCTGGCGCGCCCCCAGGCAGCGCATCACGGCACAGGCGTCGAGATGGCGCGCCATGAAACGACGCGCCGACAACCCCACCGCCACGGCGGCGAGAATCACGGCCAGCAGCGCGGCGAGCCGCAAGAAGCGCTGCGCCTGGTCGAGCGCCGCGCGCACCTCGGGGCGTGCGTTCTCGATCGTCTCCACGCGCTGGCCCCGCTCCAGCCGCGTGCGCACCCATTTGTCGTAGCCGGCGACGGCTTCCTGCGTCCCTGCCAGGTGCAGGCGCCAGGTGGCACGACTGCCCTCGATGAGCAGGCCTGTCGCCGGCAGGTCGGCGGCGTTGAAAATCGCGCGCGGCAGCAGGCTGAAGAAATTCGCGCCGCGATCGGACTCGAAGCTCACCATCGCGCCGACGCGGAACTCGATTTCGCCCAGGCCTACGGAATCGCCGACCCGGGCGCCGAGCTCGGCGAACAGTCGCTCGTCCAGCCAAACCTCGCCCGGCAAGGGCGCGCGCCCGGCCACGGCGTCGGGCTGGTTCGGTCCGGGGGCGATGCGTACCGCGCCGCGCAGGGGATAGCCGTCCTCGACCACCTTGACGCCGGTAAGCACCGCTGCCTCGGCCGTGCTGGCCATGCTGGTGAACAGGACCGTGGTCACCACCTGCAGGCCGCGCGCGCGGGCTTCATCGGCGAAGGCGTCCGGCCATGGCGCATCAGCGCGCAGCAGCAGGTCGCCGCCGAGGAGCTGATTGGCCTCGCGGTCGAGCCCGCGGCCGACGCGATCGGCCAGGAAACCGACGCTGGTGAGGCTGGCCACGGCGATCACGATCGCGATGCCGAGCAGGTGCAGTTCGCCGGCGCGAAGATCGCGCAGCATCATGCGGAAGGCAAGTCGAAGTGTTCTCATGCGCGCAGAGGGCAGCCGGACACGATCTGTTTCAGCGCCGCGCGGGCAGTATGCTGCGCACCAGTTCGACCCAGTAGGCCACGCCGCTGGGCAGGATGTCGTCGTTGAAGTCGTAGTTGGGGTTGTGCAGCATGCAGCCGCCCTCGCCCGGACCGTTGCCGACCCAAACGTAGGCACCGGGCCTGTGCTGCAGGTAGAAGGCGAAATCCTCCGCGCCCATGCTCGGGCGGGCATCGGTCGACACGCAGTCGGCGCCGGCCACCCGACGGACCACCTCGGCGCACACGCCGGCTTCGGCGCCGGTATTGATCGTAGGAGGATAGCCGCGTCGATACTCGAACTCGACCTCCAGCCCGTGGCTGGTGGCGACCCCGTCACACAGGCGCCGCAGCGCAGCCTCGACATGCGCCTGTACAGCGGGCGAGAAGGCGCGAACCGTGCCGCTGAGGACGGCACGATCCGGAATCACGTTGTAGGCCTCGCCGGCATGGAACTGCGTGATCGAGATCACCGCCGAGTCAATCGGGTCGAGGGTGCGCGAGACGATGCCTTGCGCCGCCTGCACCAGGGCCGCTCCGGCGACCACCGGATCGACGCCGAGATGCGGCATCGCGGCGTGCGCGCCGACGCCGAGGATGCGGATGTCGAAGCGGTCCGCGCTCGCCATCACCGCTCCGGCATGGACCGCGAAGTGTCCTGCGGGCATGCCGGGCCAGTTGTGCATGCCGAAGATCGCCTCCATCGGGAAGCGGTCGAAGAGGCCGTCCTCGATCATCGCCCGCGCGCCGCCCTCGCCTTCCTCGGCAGGCTGGAACACCAGATAGGCGACGCCGTCGAAGTCCGGGCGTGCCACCAGCGCCTCGGCGGCACCGAGCAGCATCGTGGTGTGGCCGTCGTGACCGCAGGCGTGCATGCAGCCGGCGACCGTCGAGCGGTGGGCGAAGTCGTTGCGCTCGGTGATCGACAGCGCGTCCATGTCGGCGCGCAAGCCGATCGCGCGCAGCCCGCGGCCGCCGCGAACGACCCCGACCACGCCGGTGCCGCCGATGCCGCGGTGCGTCTCGATGCCCAGCGTTTCGAGATGACGGGCGACGAGATCGGCGGTACGGTACTCGGCGAACGCGAGTTCCGGATGGGCGTGGATGTCGCGACGGATCGCGGTCAGCTTGTCTTGCAGGGGTCGTACGGCTTCAATGATGCTCATGGCGCCACCGCGTCTTCATCTATTGTTCGGGGGAATGGACGAGTGTATTACAGGATAGGTTCAAAACCTCGCCGCAGCGGGAGCGTGTCCGCTTGAAGCTTTACTACGCCGACCACTTCGTCCTGCCCCTGCCGGCGGGGCACCGCTTCCCGATGGAGAAGTACTCCCGCCTGCGCGCCCGATTGCTCGACAGCGGCGTGTTCGCCGCCGGCGACTTCCGTGTTCCCGCGGCCGCGCGCGACGAGGAAATCCTGCGCGCCCACGACGCCGACTACCTCACGCGTGTCGCCGAGGGTCGGCTCGACGCGGCGGAGGTACGCCGCATCGGCTTCCCCTGGTCCCCCGGCATGGTCGAGCGCTCGCGCCGCTCGGCGGGCGCGACCCTGGCCGCCTGCCGCAGCGCGCTCGCCCGGGAGGACGGCGACGCCTGCGCGGCCAACCTCGCCGGCGGCACGCACCACGCGCATCGCGAATTCGGTTCCGGCTTCTGTGTCTTCAACGACGCTGCCATCGCCGCGCTGGCCATGCGCGCCGAAGGCCGCGCGCGCCGCATCGCGATCATCGACTGCGACGTGCACCAGGGCGACGGCACCGCAGCCATCCTCGCCGACGAGGCCGAGGTCTTCACCTGCAGCCTGCATGGGGCGAAGAACTTCCCCTTCCGCAAGCAGGCCAGCGACCTCGACATCGAACTCGAGGACGACACCGGCGACGACGCCTACCTGGCCGTGCTCGACGCGGCGATCGATCGCATCTTCACCGCCTTTCGTCCGCAGTTCGTGATCTACCTCGCCGGCGCGGACCCCTACGCCGGTGACCGGCTCGGCCGCCTCGCGCTCAGCCTCGAGGGTCTGCGCGTCCGCGACGAACGCGTGCTCGGCGCCTGCCGCGCCGAAGACGTGCCGGTGGCCATCGCCATGGCCGGCGGCTATGCGCACGCGATCGACGACACCGTCGCGATCCACGCCAGCACCATCCTCACCGCGGCGCGCCTGCACGCTGTGCCGCACCCAGTTTCCGATAGGCCCCGACGCACCCCATACCCATGAGCCACGAATCGCATATCGCCCTCCTGATCGACGCAGACAACTGCCCCGCCGCCAAGATCGAGGAAATCCTCGACGAGCTCGCCAACTACGGGGTCATCAATATCCGACGTGCCTACGGCAACTGGAAGAGCCCCCATCTCAGGAGTTGGGAAGAGGTGCTGCACGAATTCGCCATCCAGCCGATCCAGCAGTTCGCCTACACCAAGGGCAAGAACGCCACCGACAGTGCGATGATCATCGACGCGATGGACCTGCTCTACACGCAGAAGCTCGACGCTTTCTGCCTTGCCTCTTCGGACTCCGACTTCACCCCGCTGGTGCGCCGCATCCGCACCAATGGAGTCAGCGTCCTGGGTTTCGGCGAGAAGAAGACCCCATTGCCTTTCGTGAACGCCTGCTCGAAGTTTCTCTACCTCGAGAATCTCGGCCAGGATGCGATCGAATCCGACACGGCGCCGCGGACCGAGGCGGCACAGCCTGCGGCGCAAGCCGAACGCAGGCCGCAGCAGCCTGCCGCCACCGGCGCGGCGGCGGAGGTCGCCGCCCTCACCTCCGCGCCCGAGTCGCGCGCAGCGGAACCTGCTCGCGGCGCACCGGCGCGAGCCAGCGCGAAGGAGCTGCGCGGCAACACAAGACTGGTCAATCTGCTGCGCAATGCGGTGGAGGCCGCCGCCGACGACGAAGGCTGGGCCGGGCTCGGCGCGGTCGGCTCGCACATCTCGAAGCAGACCTCCTTCGACTCGCGCAACTTCGGCTACCGCAAACTCAGCGACCTCGTGTTGGCGAGCGAACTGTTCGAGACGCGCAAACGGGACAAGAGCCTCTTTGTTCGCGACAAGCGCCTGGCGAAGGACGAAACGCAGTCATGAGCGCAGGCGCGGCGGAGCAGATGCCTGCGCGCCACGACTGGACCGTGATCGGCGTGGACTTCACCTCAGCGCCACGCAAGGCCAAGCCGATCACCGCCGCGATCGGCCGGCTCGACGCCGATACCGTGATCCTCGATCGTCTCGAAACCTGCGTCGACTGGCCTGCCTTCGACGCCCTGCTCGCGCGCCCCGGCCCCTGGCTGGGCGGCTTCGACTTCCCCTTCGGCCTTCCACGTGAGGCCGTCGTCGATCTCGACTGGCCGCAGGCCTGGCCCGAGTTGGTGCGCCACTGCGCCGACCTCGGTCGCGGCGGCTTTCGCGCCGCGCTCGACGCCTGGCGCGAGACACGCCCGCACGGCAGACGCTACGCCCACCGCGCCACCGACCTGCCCGCACGCTCGCACAGCCCACTGAAGCTCGTGAACCCGCCGGTAGGTCTGATGTTTCTCGAGGGCGCCCCGCGCCTGCTCGATGCCGGGCTGAGCGTGGCGGGCATGCATGTCGGCGACCCGTCGCGGATCGCGGTCGAGGCCTATCCCGGCCTGCTCGCGCGCCGCATCACGGCCGCCTCCTACAAGAGCGACGACAAGCGCAGGCAGACCGCTGCGAGGCATGCAGCGCGCGAGCAACTCGTAGGGGCGCTGCATGCAGGTCACGGGCCCCTCGTCGCGCGGCTCGACGCCGCGCAATGCCTGCTCGATCGACTGGTCGCCGACGCCTCGGGTGATCTCCTCGACGCCGCGCTGGCCCTTCTTCAGGCCGGGCAGTGCCTGCGCGCGGGACCGCCGACCTGGGGGCTGGCGGCCGCGTTCGACCCGCTCGAAGGCTGGATCGCGGGCAGCTGAACCTCCCACCTGCACCCCTCCAACGCGCGCTTGCCTCGCCGGCTTCGTACTACATCGCCGCTCGGCCGTCCAAGCTCTGCCCGACTGCGCGCACTGGCCCAGCAGGAACGCCTCCATCCCGTCGTTGCCGAAATCGAGGCCATCGCCACCGAGGTGCTCGCGGCGGTCGAGGCCGAGGGTCTGGCGGTGGTGACTCCCACCGCGAGGGCCGCGCAACTGACGATGGACCGTGAAGGCATCCGCCGGCTCGCGGCCGAGGAACTCGGCCTGCCGACCTCGCGACACGGCTTCGCCCACTCGCTCGAGCAACGGCGGGCGGCGATCGGCGGCGGCAGGGATGCTGGCGGGATCGCCTTCGAAGGCCTCGCCGACGCGCTCGCCGTGCCCCGCAGCGATCAGCGCCTGTTCGGCAAACCCGAGGCCTTCGTCAAGCGCAGCATGGGCGTCGCGGTGGCCAATGGCGAGGACAAGAGGCGGGCGCCCGAGCCCGCGCAGCTGGCGGCCAGCCGGGTGCGGCCGGTGGCGGGCTGATACCGCAGCCGGCCCGACTCAGCGCTGCGACTTGCCGCCGCGACGGCCGCGTTCGGCGCGGATCAGCTCGGCGATGTCTGTATTGCCGCCCTCCAGCGCCCAGCTTTCGGCGCTGAAACCGCTGTCGTTCTTTTGCTCCAGGTCGACCGGCAGGGTCAGTAAGCGGCGCACGACGTCGATGTGGCCATTGCGCGCCGCCAGCATCAGTGCGCTGGACTTGTTCGGTGCCAGCGCATCGGGCGGCGCGCCGGCGGCCAGGAGCTTGTCCAGCACGGCGATATGGCCCTCGTAGGCCGCATAGTGCAGGGGCGTCCAGCCGTCGTGATCGACCGGCGCACCGGCCTTGAGCAAGGCATCGACGACCGCTCCGTGGCCGCGCAAGGCCGCGAGCATCAGGGCGGAGTCACCCGTGAGGTTGCGATAGGCCAAGCGTGGACGATACTTGAGCAGCGCCTCCACCGTGTCGGCTTTGCCTTCGCGCGCGGCGAGAATCAGCAGTGTGTTGCCATTGGCGTCGACGGTATCCGGATCGACGCCGCGATCGAGCAGTTCGACCAGCGCCGCGGCGTCACCAAGCCTGGCCGCCTCGAGTGAATCCTCGTAACTGCCCGCAAGCGCCGGTCCGATACCGATGCACAGGCTCAGGCTCACCGTCGCAAGCGCAAGAAGCAGGGCGCGCCGGGCGCGCGAAGGGGCGGATTCAGGGATTGGCATGGCGGAATAGGCGGAAGAAGTTTGCGGTTGTGAGCTGTTCGATGCGCGCCAGCGGCTCTTCACGCAGACGCGCGATCTCCTCCGCCACGTGCACCACCCAGCCCGGCTCGTTGGTCTTGCCGCGGTGTGGCACCGGCGCGAGATAAGGCGAGTCGGTCTCGATCAGCATGCGATCGAGCGGAACCCGCTTCGCCACTTCCTTCAGCTCCTTCGCGTTGCGGAAGGTGACGATGCCCGAGAAGGAGATGTAGAAGCCGAGGTCGAGCGCGGCCTCCGCGACCTCCCAGCTCTCGGTGAAGCAGTGCATCACGCCGCCCACCTCGCCCGCCGCTTCCTCACGCATCAGGCGCAGGGTATCCGCGGCGGCGCTGCGGGTATGGATGATGAGCGGCTTGCCGCAGGCACGCGCGGCGCGGATGTGGGTGCGAAAGCGTTCGCGTTGCCACTCCGGCTCGTCCTTGTTCCAGTAGTAGTCGAGCCCGGTCTCGCCGACCGCCACCACGCGCGGATGATCGGCAAGCGCGAGCAGACGGGCGAGATCGGGTTCCTCACAGTCGGCGTTGTCCGGATGCACTCCCACCGATGCCCACAACTGCGGATGACGCTCGGCGAGACCGAGCACGCGAGGAAAGTCCTCGAGCTTGACGCTGATGCAAAGTGCATGACCGACCCGATTCGCGGCCATCGTCGCAAGAATTTCATCCTCGCGCACGATCAGGTCGGGAAAATCGAGATGGCAGTGGGAATCGACGAACATCGGCGGCTGGTCTGCGGAAATAGGTGGACGAAGGCGTCGGACGCGGAGGAGATTGCGACGTTCGGCGGTTGCGCGATCCGTCGGCCGATGATTCAGATCGTGTGCGTCGGGCGATTCGAGCCGAGATGGCCGGCAAGGATCTGCTCGATTCGCCCGCGCAGCAACTTGCCGGCCTCGTCGCTTGAAAAGTGCACGCCGATGCCCTGGCTCTTGCCGCCCTGAGCGCCGTGCGGCGTCACCCACACCACCGTTCCGGCCACCGGATGCTTGGTAGGGTCGTCCATCAGCTGCAGCAGGATGAAGACCTCGTCACCGAGGTTGTAGGTCTTGGGCGTAGGAACGAAGATGCCGCCGTTGGTGAAGTGCGGCATGAAGGCGGCGTAGAGCGCCGACTTCGAGTTGATGTTCAGCGACAGCACGCTCGGTCGTGCCATCTGGGGGCGGGTCTGGTCGTTCATGCTCGTGCTCCGGTGATGGCGCGCGCGTAGCGCAGCAGCATGTCCTCGAGAACCAGACGCAGGTTCAGCGGATGCCGGGCAACGCGTCGCAGCTGGGCGAGTTCATTGTAGCAGCCACTCACCGCTGCAACGCTGGCACTGGCGGCGAGCGCCGCCAGCAGATCCTGCTGCGCCGGGAAGAAGCGCACGCGTCCGCCGAGCCGCAGGGCGGCGAGGTCGCTTACCCAGCGCTGCATCCAGTCGACGAGCTCGGGCAGGCCGAAGCCGGCGGCGAGCACGTCCTTCGACTTCAGCCAGGCCTCCCACTGCCCCGCCAGCTTGAGCGCGTCGCCTGCGCTCAGCTGGCCGAGATCGCGCACGAAGCGCTCGAACAACGCGCCCCCGCCGCCCTGCGCGAGGCGCTCGGCCGCCAGCGGCATGCCGCCGCTGATCGCCAGCAATGCCGCGGTGGCAGCGTCAGCCTGCGTCCGCCAGAGCGCGATCGCCTCCTCTCCCGGCCGGGCGAACGGCCACTGCTGGCAACGGCTGCGAATCGTCGGCAGCAGCCGGCGCGGCGCCGAGGACACGAGCACGAACACGCAACCGGCGGGCGGCTCCTCGAGCAGCTTCAGCAGCGCATTGGCGGTGAACACGTTCATCGCCTCGGCCGGATCGATCACCACCACCCGACGCTCGCTGTGATGCCCGGTGACGCTCAGTGCCGCCTGCAGGTCGCGGATCTGCTCGATGACGATCTGCTCCGACTTCGCCTTGCCCGCGCCCGGTTCGCCCCCGGCGGCGGCACTTTCACCGCCTTCGGCAGCGGCGGCATCCGCCGCCGGCACGACGCGGTACAGGTCCGGATGATTGCCCGCGAGTCGCCACTGGCAGGCCGGACAGCGACCGCAGGCGTGGCCGTCGACCGCGGGCGCCTCGCACAGCAGCCGCGCCGCCAGCGCCTCGGCGAGCTCGCGTTTGCCCAGGCCGGGCGGCCCGACGAACAGCAGCGCATGCGGCAGACGCTCGCCGAGCTCGACGAGCCTCACCCAGGTCGGCAGCACCCAAGGCGCGATCATGTGCAGCAGCGCTCCAGTACGATGCGCTCGATCTCGGCGCGGATGAGCTCGGGCGGGCGGTCGGCGTCGATCACGCAAATGCGCCCCGGCGCGGCCCGGGCGCGTTCGAGATAGGCCTCGCGCACGCGCTCGAAGAAGTCGCGCTGCTCGCGTTCGAAGCGGTCCGGGTCGATCCCGCCCGCGGCCACGCGCGCCGCGGCGATCTCCGGCGGCAGGTCGAAGATCAGCGTCAGGTCCGGCTGGAAACCCGGGTGCACCCAGGCCTCGAGCGCGTCGAACTTCTCGCGCCCCAGTCCCCTCCCGCCCACCTGATAGGCATAAGTGGCATCGGAGAAGCGGTCGCACACCACCCAGCGCCCGGCCTGGAGGGCCGGCAGGATGCGCGCGGTAAGGTGTTCGCGCCGCGCGGCAAACATCAGCATGGCCTCGGTCTCGAGATGCATGGGCTCGTGCAACACGAGTTCGCGCAGGCGCTCGCCCAGCGGCGTTCCGCCCGGCTCCCGTGACTGCTCCACGACAATGCCGCGCTCGGCCAGCAAGGCGACAGTGGCGGCAATCTGGCTGCTCTTGCCGGCGCCGTCGATGCCCTCGAATGTGATGAAACGCCCGCGCGTCTCGCTGTGCATCAACTGCCTTCCCCCTTGCGGATGAAGCGGTCCACGGCACGGTTGTGATCGACGAGCGAGCGCGAGAACTCGCTGCTGCCGTCCCCTCTCGCGACGAAGTAAAGGAATTCGGTCTGCGCCGGACGCACCGCCGCAAGCAGCGCATCGGGCCCTGGCATCGCGATCGGCGTCGGTGGCAGGCCGCCGCGCGTGTAGGTGTTCCAGGGGTGATCGGTGTCGAGATGCCGGCGCCGCAGGCGGCCTTCGAAATCGGCGCCGAGACCGTAGATCACCGACGGATCCGTCTGCAGCGGCATGCCGATGCGCAGGCGGTTCGCGAACACCGACGCCACCAGTGCGCGATCGTCCGCCCGGCCGGTCTCCTTTTCGATGATCGAGGCCAGAATCAGCGCCTCGTAGGGCGTCTTCAGGGGCGCCGAGGGGTCGCGCTCCGCCCATGCCTTCTCCAGCCGCGACTGCATCGCGCCGTAGGCCCGCGCCAGCACTGCAAGCGCGCCGGAGCGCTTGTCGAACAGATAGGTATCGGGGAAGAACAGGCCCTCGGCCTGCTTCTCGCTGGCGCCGATGCGCTCGAGGATCTGCGCCTCGCTCAGACCCAGTGTGTCGGGTTCGAGATGCGGATGCGACTCCAGCGCCTGCCGCACCTGGTGGAAGGTCCAGCCCTCGACCAACAGCAACTCGGCCTGCGACACGTCACCATCGGACAACTTGAGGATCAGTTGCCAGGGCGTGATGCCCGCATGCACCTCGTAGCTGCCCGCCTTGATGTGGTTCGCCTTGCCGGCAAGCCGCGCCATCCAGGCGAGCACGCGCGCATCGACATCGACGCCCGCGCGCTCGATGACCTGCGCCGCCTGGCGCATGCTGAAGCCGCGCTGCACGGTGAAATCGACCTGCGGCTCTTGCAGGTTCAGCGGCCGGTGCGCGTACCACCCGGCCGCGCCGGCAAGCACGGCGGCGGCGACTGCCAGCAGGGCGATCAGGCGGATGACGAAGCGTTTCATGCGGAATCGGGGTCAATGCGTCGAACGGGGCCGCCGGACAGCGCGACCAGCTTGCGACGGGCGCCTATAATACTGCATCGCGAAGCGCTGCCCGGCGCCGGATTGCCGGCGAAAACGGCGTTTCGCGCGACCAACGCGTGCCGTGCGGCTCCGAATACAGCTGCGGCCGGCCGCGCGGTCCCGCCCCGACATCGACAACTCGCATACGAGACAAGAACCCCACATGACCGCCTGGACCGATTTCCTCGCCGAACAGGGCGCCTCTTTCGACGGCAACGCACTGTCTTTCGCCGACGCCGCCACCGAGGCCCGCGCCGCGACCGAGGCCACCATCGCCGTGCCGCTCTTGCATCTGGGTCTCATCCGCTCGGTCGGGCCCGACTCTGCGTCCTTCCTCCACAACCTCGTTTCCAACGACGTGCTCAAGCTCGCGGCCGATGGCGCGGCCTGGAACAGCTTCAATTCACCCAAGGGTCGCATGATCGCGAGCCTGCTGATGTGGCCCGAAGCCGAAGGTCATGCGATGGCGGTCTCCGCCGACATCCTCGCGCCCTTCCTGAAGAAGTTTTCGATGTACGTGCTGCGCAGCAAGGTCAAGCTCGCCGACGCCAGCGCCGACACGGTGCTGGTCGGCGTTGCCGGCGCCGATGCCGCGCGCGCATTGCAAGCGGCAGGCCTGACGCCTCCGCCCGCTGCGATGAAGCAGAGCGGCGGCGCCGACGCACCGCGCTGCATCCGCATCACCGACACCGCCTTCGTCCTCGCGGTCCCGGCGCAGGCCGCGGCACAGACCTACTCCGCCCTCGCCGCAGGCGGCGCGATAAAGGCTGGCACCGCCGCCTGGCAGCTGACGATGATCCGCGCCGGCCTGCCGCTGATCACCGCGCCGACGCAGGAAGAGTTCGTCGCGCAGATGCTCAACTACGAGCTGATCGGCGGCGTGAGCTTCCAGAAGGGCTGCTATCCGGGCCAGGAAATCGTCGCGCGCACGCAGTACCTCGGCAAGCTGAAGAAGCGCATGTACCGCGTCGCGCTGCCGGCCGACGCCCCCGCTGCGCCGGGTGCCGACCTCTATGCGTCGGATTTCGGCGAGCAGTCCGCGGGCAAGCTGGTCAATGTCGCGCCCGCGCCCGACGGCGGATACGAGGCGCTCGCCGTCCTTCAAAGCAGCAGCGCCGAGGCCGGCGACATCCATCTCGGCGACGCGGGCGGCGCGAAGCTGAAGCTGCTGGACCTGCCCTACGCCCTGGGGTGATCGAACATGAGCACTGAGACCGAGATTCACTATTACATCTACTACCGTATCCGCAACACGATCGATGCGGACGACGCCCAGGCCAGCGTGCGCGCCATGCAGGCCGCCCTCGCCAAGCGTACCGGGGTGACCGGGCGACTGCTGCAGCGCGCCCATGACACCATGACCTGGATGGAGATCTACGAGGGCGTCACCGACCCGACCGCATTCGAGGCCGCGCTGCGCGCCGAGACCGAAAGCCACCGGCTCGACGCGCTGGTCGACGCTGGTGGTGTACGCCACATCGAACGCTTCAGCGAATGCGCCTGATGCCATCGGGGCGGCGCTGCTGAACCGCTCCGCGAACCCGACTCCCTGCGGCTGAACCCATGTGCCTGATCGTCTTCGCCTGGCAAGTCCATCGCGATTACCCGCTGGTCGTCGCCGCGAACCGTGACGAGTTCCTCGACCGCCCCGCCACGCCGGCGCACTGGTGGCCGGATTTGCCGGACGTGCTCGCCGGCCGCGACCTCGAAGCCGGCGGCACCTGGATGGGCGTCGCGCGCAGCGGCCGCTTCGCCGCCCTCACCAATTACCGTGACCCGAGCCGGCAGCGCAGCGGCGCGCCGTCGCGCGGGGCACTGGTACGCGACGCCCTTGCCGGCGGGGCCGACACCCTGAGCACGCTGCAGGACATCGCCACCGACAGCTCGCGCTATGCCGGCTTCAACCTGCTGGTGAGCGACGGCGACACGCTCGGCATTCACGAGAGCACGACAGGCGCGGTTCGCCTGCTCGAGCCCGGCGTCTACGGGCTGTCGAATCACCTGCTCGACAGCCCATGGCCGAAACTGGTGCGCACCCGCGAGCGCCTCGCCGCGCTGCTGGCGCAACTACCGGACGACGACGCGGTGCTGGCCTTGCTGCGCGACCCGAGCCCGGCGCCCGATCCGCACCTGCCCGACACCGGCATCAGCCTGGAATGGGAGCGCTGGCTGTCGCCTGCCTTCATCCGCGCCCCCGGCTACGGCACGCGCTGCTCGAGCCTCGTCCTGCGACATGCGAGCGGGCGGATGCGCCTGCGCGAATGGACCTGGGATGCGCATGGCGATGCTCTGAGCGATGTCGTCCACGACTTCGTCACCCGCCCCTGATCCCGATTGACCCGGGCCGCTCCCGGCAAGGATCCGCACCTCAATCCAGGTCCCGGTCCCGACCCGGCAGCGCGACCTCTGTCGATGAACCCGGGCGCCTTCCGCGCCGGCGGTCGAGCGCGCGCAAGATGCGCTGCGCGATCTCGAGCAGATCCACCGAATGCTGCTCGGCATGGCGCCGCCCGAGCGCGAGGAACTGCCCGCGCGCGGGCGGAAAGCCCGGGCACTTGCCGGCGAACGCGATGCGGTTGTCACCGTCCTCGGCGCCGATCACCACCACGCGCTCGTCAAAGCATGAACGCAGGCGCGTCGCATACAGCGCGTAGTGCGGATCTGCCGTCCAGTGATTCACCACCAGCACGCCGCCCGGCGCCAGCATGGCCTCGCAGTCGGCATAGAAATCGGCCGTTCCGAGCTGCATCGGCAGGCCCGCCGCGGCGAAGCCATCCACCAGCAGCACGTCGGGCTGCTCCTCACGACGGCGGACGTAGTCGGCGCCATCGGCGCAGAGGACACGGAAGCGCGCATCATCGGGCGGGATGTCGAAGGACTCGCGCAGCGCGATCACGTCCGGGTCGATTTCGACAGCGGTAAACGACGCGCCCGGCAGCGTGCGCAGACAGTACTTGGCCAGCGAGCCGCCACCCAGGCCGATCATCGCCACATGCCGCGGCGCCGGCTTGAACAGCAGGAAGCCCATCATCGCCCGGGTATAGTCGAGCGTCAGCCGGTCGGGCTCGTCCACTGCCATCACGCTCTGCACCGTCAGCGTGTCGAACTGCAGCGTGCGCTCACCGCCGCTCTCGGTGACGTAAGGTCGCCGCCGCTGCGGCCCCGCTGTCATCGCGCCGCCCCCCGCCTAGAGCGCGCGCCGCATCGCCCGGTGATCGATGCCGGCCTCGACGAAGACTTCACCCTCGGCGCTGAAGCCGTGCCTGAGGTAGAAGTCCAGGGCGCGAATCTGCGCATTCAGGACCACCTCGCTCATGCCGCGAGCCCGTGCCTCGCGCACCAGGGCGGAGAGCACTGCGCCGCCGATCCCACGGCCGCGCCAGCCCGCGTCCACCGCCATGCGGCCGATGTGCCCATCGGGCAACAGTCGGCCGGTAGCGATCACGCGCCCGTCTGCGTCCCGCCCCACCGCGTGGCGGCAGACGGGATCGAACTCGTCGAGTTCGATCTCCGCCGGCACACCCTGCTCGACGACGAAAACGCGCTCGCGCAGCGGCATGACGAGGGGC
>JBFGZP010000007.1:0-26056 GCA_041586695.1 Thauera sp. | reverse complement strand
GATTACTTGTAGACGCCGATCTCCACCGTCTGCTTGGCGCGGGCGCCGCTGTTGCTCTGCGTCACCTTGTTGTTGTTGGCATTGACCCGCGCGCTGCCGAACAGCGGGCCGTCCATGAAGCCGATCTTGACCTTTTGCTCGGCGCGCGCGCCGCTGTTGCTCTGGTCGACCTTGTTGTTGTTCGCATTGAGCTGGTCGGCGGCAAAGGCGCCGGTGCTGGCGAACAGACCGAGGGTGGCGATGGTGAGGGCCTTGGCGATGGTGGTGTGCATGATGTGTCTCCTTGGATGAGGTCGATGCTTGCTCGGGTTTGGATTTCCAGATGAAGGCCTGCAATTGCGCCCCATCTGACCCTGAGTCGCAGCATCGGGCCGATTCGGTTCAAGAAATTTCCACTTTCTTTGCCGGTCGGCCCCGCAGGCGGCGCACAGGACTCGCGGCGCAGCCGCGTTGGCGAGGGCGTGGGCGATGGCGATGGCGTGGGCGTCGGCACCAGGCCCCGAACGGGCGCCGTAAACGCACACCGCCCGGCGAACCGGGCGGTGATCGGGGCAGGAGGGGGGGTGTCGTGGCGCCGACCTATTCTCCGATTATCCAGGCACCCTGCGACTGGCTCGATTGGTCCGGCACCGGCCATTTGTTTCGCAGGCGGCGTTGCTCGGGGGGTTCGTGCCAGTAAAGCAGTGCGCGAATGTCGCGAATGACGTCCGGCTCCTCGGCGACGTAGCTGTGGCCAAGCTGGAACAGACTTGCTCCCTTGACGCGGATCGTATCGATTCCCGGCAGGATCAGCAGCGGCGGGGCACTGCCGGCCTTCCTGTCCTGGGCCAGCCACTCCATCGCAGCGAGCGCCTTGTCCTCGTCGGCGACGTAGAGTGTCGTCCGCTCCGAGACCTTGGGATAGATGCTGGCGAGCTGGCGGAACAGATTGACGTCGACATCCGGTGCGGCGAGGAATATCTGGCCGAATCGAACCCCGGCCTGCAGCGCGGCCAGCGCCGTGGCGCGGTGCATCGCGCGCAACAGCCCGCGGTTGCCCATGCTGTGGGCAATGATATGCACCTTTCCGTGATCGGCCAGCGCAGCAACCTGGACGAGGAATCGGGCAATATGTTCCTCGCTCGCCTCGATCGCGGCAACGTCGGTGAGGTAACCCGCCAGTCTGCCCTGCGAGGGCCAACTGTAGAAAGTCGTGATGCCGGGCACTTTCAGATCGAAGCCGAGCTGCGCGGAGCGCCGGGCGGCGTCGTCGAACGATGTGTTGAAGCCGTGGATGAAGACCAGGATGTTTTGATCCGCGGGATCGAGGCGGGCAAGAAACTCTCGAATCTCGCGGCGAAAGCCGTCCTCGCTCAGTTCCGACCCGGCAGCGAGCCGGATGCGGTCGTCGCGCCCGGTGAAGATCCGCTTCCACAGCGGCGATCCGAGCTCGCCGGCGCGATGGCTATCGGGAATGAAGACGATTCGCTTGCCGAAATGCATGGTTTCGCTGAACTGTCCGCCGTAGCCCTTTGAAGGGTCGTCGGCATAGATCGGCTTGCGATTGGTTCCGAACCACACCGGGTAACACGTGCCGGAAAACTCTGCAGGGCACTCGACCGTAGCCGCCGGGCGTTCGCTGCGTATCGCCCTGGGCGGCGCAGGATCGTACGTGCGGGTTTCGGAAAAATCGACCGCGGTTTCCGGCGGCGCCTGCGGCGTGCTGCAGCCCGCCCCGAACAGCGCCGCAACGAGGCCGAGTGCGCTGACCTTCGTCGCGAATGTTCGAGTGAGGGCGATCATGGCGTCACCTTGGTGGGTGGGGTTGTCATGCGTCACACCCTATCGCGGCGCCAGCCGCGACGCATCGATCAGGCTCCCGCCGCTGAACGTGCATTGGCCGCCCGGCGTCGTCCGGAAACAGAAATCCCCCATCAGGCTACTGCTCTCCCAGGGCACCTGCATCCACCGCGTTTCCTGCGCAACCGCGATCCGCACGCGCTTGAACAGCTGTTCCACCGGCAGGCCTACAACGCCAATATTGGCGAGAAGGTGGCGGGTGTACAGGCTGTTGCTCTGGTTCCCGCCATCCATCGCGACAGCGCCGGGAGCCGTTGCGAACGCGACCAGGGTGCCGGCCGGCGCATCGACCGGAGCCAGTCCCGGGTTCCCGGCACCACGGAATCGAACCAGACGCCCGTCGGGGTCCACAAAGCTGAGATTGGCGAACGGGTTGTTGCGACACGCGTCCAGAATCACGATGTTGAGGCCTTCGCGCAACTGCGCAAGGCTGTCGAGAAGCTCGATCACGTCGGCGCTCTTGAAGGCGACCTCATCCTCACCGCGCAGCTCGGCATCGACGGGGATAAGGTAATTGCGCCCCTTCACCTGGACCCCGTGCCCGGCGTAATAGAACAGCCGGACCTCGTTGTCACGCGCCGCACTCGCAAAGCGCCTGATCGATTCGATCATCGCCATCAGACCCGAATTCTCCTGCAGGTCAACCGAGAAACCCAGCTTCTCGAGGGATTGCGCCATCGCCCTGGCATCGTTGACCGGATTCTTCAGCGGGTTGGTCGGGTAGTCACCGTTGCCTATCACGAGAGCGATTCGCCCCTTGCCATCGCTCATGCTTTGGTCGGCGGACGGTCCCGCCGCGAAACCGGCTGCGATCGGCGCGAATACGGCCAGTGCGAGCGCCAGAAATCGTGCGAACAGATTGTCGGATTTCGTCAGCATGAAGGCATTCCCCCAGGCGCCGAGCCCTATTCCCGCACCGGTATGTGCTCGAGGACGGCGACATCTTGTACGTGACCGCTCGCCGCAAAGAGCTGCGCGGCCTGTTCGATCTCGCCCGCCGGCACCGAAATTAGATAATTGCCGAGTTGGCCGGGGCCACCCACCAGAGTGCCACCCACGCGCACCATCAACGCGCGCAGGTCTCGCTCTGACGTCTCGGCGCGGAAACTCACCTGCAGCACCGGACCGCTCACGATCTGCCCGGGGGCAATCGAGCGAACGGTTGAAAACTCCTGGTCGTGCGCGTCCATCTCGGTCATCAGCAAGGTGCCGATCACCCCCGTCTGCGCGACGATCACGGTAGCCGCCACAGCCACCGCCGGCGTGAGTTGCCAGGCGGCGAGGAAGGAACGGATGCGCTCGCCGATTCCGGCTGGCGTCCGGGCAGCCGCCGCCCTTCGCCGGCCTGCGGCCTCGGCATGGACACGGGCCATCAAGCGATCCAGGCCCGCCTCGGGCGCGACATCCCCGGCCGCCTGGCGAATCTTCGCCTGCAGCGCTTCGGTCCAGCGCAACTCGCTTTGCGCATCGGGATGCTCGCGCAGATAGTCCTCGACCCAAGCGCGTTCGCTCTGCTCCAGCGTGCCATTGATATGCCAGGGCAGCAGTTCAGAGAACCGTCTTCGCCCATCCATCTCGTTCATCACGTCTCGCTCTCCAAAAGTAGGCGCAGGCAGTTCTTGATTTTCTGCCTCGCGTAAAACAGACGCGTCTTCACGGTGTTCTCCGGACAAGCCTGAACTTCCGCGATCTCGGCAACCGACATCCCTTCATAGAAGACAAGGTGCAGGCACTCGCGATGGTCCTCCGAGAGCTTGCCCATGCAGTGCTGGACGCCCTCTCGGCGCTGCTGGTCCGCGAGCACCTCGAAGGCGCCCGGGTCATCCGACGCAAGTTGCTCACCCATCTCATCTACGTCCTCGTGCTGCGGGTCACGCCCTCGCAGCGCGGTCAACATCTTGTAGCGGGCGATACCGATCAGCCATGTGCTGAAGCGTGACGCGCCGCGGAAGCGATCCGGATTGCGCCAGACTTCGTACATCGTATCGACCACAACCTCCTCCGCACCCTGCGGATCCTTCATTCGGCCCAGACAATACGCATAGATCTTGCGGCTGAAGGCCCGATAGAGCGTGCTCATCGCCGCCTCGTCACCTTTACCGATCCGTGCCAGAAGGGAGAAAACCTCGTCGTTGGTGAGTTCCATGTGTGCTTTGTTATTAATTAGTCGCAACTGCAGTAGATTCGGTTCGAACAAATTCGCTCGCCGCGTTGGCGCCACCTGCGGCCGGCTTCGCAGGGGCGCACTTCAGCGCCCCTGCACGATCTCAGGAGCCGGACGGTACAAAGATGAAGTCGCCCGATTCGTGCCCGGCGAACTTCATCGGCGCATACTCCGGCCGCTGCTCGACCTTGAAGCGCGCCGCGACGAAGACCACCCGCGCCGCGACTTCGCGGTACAGACGCTGCGCTTCGAGCACGCCCTCGTTCGCCCACAGCACTTCGAGGAAGGACTTGGCGAAGACGGAATGCTTGCCGCCGCCCCCATCCATCACCGGCTGCACGCCGCCCGAAGTGAGCACGGTGCGTGCACGAGCCTTGACCAGCGCCTTGAGCCAGCTCTCCCGCGCATCGTCGGTCAGCCCCGCCTCGAGTTGGCCGATCGAGGAGCGCGTCATCGCCCCCGAGTAGCAGGAGTCGGCGACCACCAGGGCATGCTTGACCGACATCGCGTTCAGGATGTCGGTGATGGCGACGCTCGAGATCCAGTTGGCGTCGCTGTTTGGCTCGGCGTCGACGGGAAGCCAGTGACCGCGAAGATTGGCGCGATCGAGCTCACCATGGCCGCCGTAGTAGATGAGCAGGTTGTCTTGCTCGGTGAGACGGCCGCGCAATTCGTTGAGCGCGGAGAGGATTTGGTATCGCGTCGCATTTGTCAGCGTCGTCACCTGAAAACCGTACTTCTTCCTCAGCACCTCGCTGACGGCCGTCGCATCGGCAACGGCCGTGTCCAGTGTCGGCAGGTGCCGATAAGTCTGGTTGCCGATCACCAGGGCGTGGTAGCGCCCATAGTCGAGCGCCGGCGCTGCCGGACCGTGGCCCACCTCGGCCACCACCTTCGCGCTTTCGGCAACGAGGGTGAATTCGAGCACCGCCCGCTTTCCGCGGCGGTCGACCGCCACCATACTCACCGGCGTGGCATCCGGCGACAGCGCGAGGCGGGACTTGAACAAACCGTTCGAGTCGACTTCCTCGTTCCGATCATTCACCGTGAATGACAGCAACCCGGCAGGCGCCGTTACCTTGCCGACGATCTCGCGAGCGGACGGCGCGCCGCGCACCTTGATCGTCAAGGGGCTGCGCATTGTCATTGCAGGCGGATCGATGAGCTGAATGCTGGGCGCGGCAATCACGAGCTCGGGATCGGCCACGGGCGTGGCGGCGGCGACGGGACGGGCCTCCAGTTGCGCGAGTCTGGCCTGGTAGCGTCTTGCCTCTTCCTCCACGCGTGCGATCTCGACCGCCTGCTGTGCCAACTCCGCGTCGCGCTGCGCGAGTTGCTGCTCGAGCCGCTGGGCGCGAGCGCGTTCAGCGGCCGATCCGGCGCTGGTCTGCTGCACTTGCGCCAGCTCCTGCTGCAGCGCAGCACGTCGACTCTCGTCAGCCGCGGCCATCGCGCGCCGCGCGGCCAATTCGGTATTCGATTCGGCCAGGCTGCGCTGCGCCTCTGCGAGTTGGCCGGCGAGGGCTGAGCGCTCGCTGTCCGCGCCTTCGAGACGGGCACGATAATCGGCGACCGTGCGCTCGAGGTGCGCCACCGTGCGCTGCACGGCATCCAGTTCTTGTTCCCGCTGGCGCAGTTCGGCGGCAAGCTTCCGCTCGGCTGCGGTATCGCCCTGCGTCCGCGCCTGCTCCCGTTCGCGCTCGAGGCGATCGATTTCCGAGCGCTCCGCGCCCTGTCGCCGTTGCAACTCCTGACGGGCCTTTTCGAGTTCGCGGCGGGTTTCGTCGAGTTCCTCGCGCAGGACACGCAATGCCTCTTCCTGCCCGGAGTCGGCATCCGGCGTCCCGCCCTCGAGGGCGATAACGCCCTCGACGCCCGACGCCTGACGATAGAAATTCAGCGCCGCCACCTGATCCTTCTCGACGCCGAGCCCCTTCTCGTAGAGGAAACCAAGGTTGATGCGAGCGCGCGCATTCCCCTGCGCCGCCGCCTTCGCATACCACTCGGCGGCCTCCCGATAGCGGGGCGCAAGACCTCCGATGCCGCGCTCGAGGAGTTCGCCGACATAGGTTTGAGCTTGCGCATCGCCCGCCTGCGCCTGCGGCAGCCAAACGGACAAGGCGGTGGTGAGATCGGCGCGGTCGTAGGCGACATACTCGCCGCCACGAATCGCACATTCGTCCGCGTTCAGCTTCATCGCGCGCCGGGGCGTCAGGAATGTCAGGGCGGTGCCGAGGCGACGCACCTGACCGGGAAGCAGACAGTCGACAATCAGGAAGCCGTCGATGTTGCCCGCCGACAAGTCCCTGCCTTGGACGGGCCGCCCCGACTCTGCGGCGACAAAGCCGTTGAATGTGACGGCGAGACAGAACCCGACAGTGATCGCGAGCCACGATGCCTGCGATCTACGGAAACAGTGAATGTTCATTGTTCGCCTCCAATGGTAAGTGTGCCGGCGACGAACAGGGGCCGGCTCGAATGACACTCGCGCGACGCGACCCGCGCCCACGCCGGCTGATTCACCTGCATGGCGCAATGACGCGCGCGCGCCTCTCCGAGGCCGACGGACACCACTATTAACGTATAGCATTCGCAGCTGCGTCGCGCTTCACGCATGGGTCGCGGGCGCACGCGTTTTCGTTCACAAGAAATTTGCAGCTGATCGATCTCGTGCCTCAAGTCCTCGATCGTGCTCGAGCCCCGGGCGCCGATCATTCGAGCAATCGGCAATCCCTGAATCGCGAAGCCGATCCCCACGGAAGCCACGAATACCACTCTTGCGCGATAACGCCTATTGCATGGAGCGCGGCATCGCTGGCCTTTCGGCTGGCGTTCCGCTTTGAAAGCGAGCGATTATCAACTAGATTGGATGGGCGGCGGAAGATCGGTCGCATCACATCGACTGGGAGGCAAACAATGAAAATACGTGGTCAGGAGCTATCCAACGGGATAAGTGTCGCAATTTTCGTCGGGGTCGCGTACGGCGGATCGGCGTTCGCCCAAGTGCCCGGTCCCAGCCCGGCAGCAGGCGTGCTGAGCGGCCAACCTGGCCTGACCGAAACGCAGCGGGCTACTGCTGTGGCGATAGAAACCCTGTGTCCGTTCCTGCCTACGCCAAATGCCTCCGGGACGCCAGTGGAACGCTTGTCGGCTTCATGCACGTCGATGGTCGTCAATGCTTCGAGCAGCCTGACGCCGTTCGCCCTGCAGGCCGTTGCCTCGGAAGAGATGCACGCCCAGGGACGGGTCGCGACCAGTTCCCTCCGCGGCAATGCGGTTTCGGGTCGGCTGCTTGCCCTGCGCAGTGGTGGGCGCGGGCTGCTGCTCGCCGGATCGAGCTTCAATTTCGGCGGCCGGATGTACTCTGCGGCCGACCTGCTGCCGCTTGAGTCACGCGGCGGGGGCGCAGCCTCGGACATCGGTCTCGGCAGCCGCTGGGGCGGATTCATCAATGCCAATTACAACACCGGCGACCGCGACGCCAGCAGCCAGGAAGATCGCTTCGATTTCGATGACCATGGAATTACCGGCGGCATCGATTACCGGTTCTCGGACGCCCTGGTCGGCGGTGTCGCGCTTTCATGGTCCGACACCGATGTCGATTTCAAGGGCGATCTCGGCGGGATCGAATCGAGCAACTGGGGCCTCACCGCCTATGCCAGCTACACCATGGGGGCGTGGTATGTCGACGGCCAGCTTGGGCTCTCCCGGCTCGACTATGACACTCGGCGCAATATCGTCGTCCCCCTGCCGATCGGATTCAACACGAGCGCAAATGGCAGCACCGATGGTGACCAGCTGACCGCCTCGGTGGGTGCCGGCTACGATATGCGCCGCGGCAATGTCACCCTTACGCCCTATGGCCGGCTCGACTATCTTCGCCTCGAGGTCGATGCCTTCACTGAAGCCGAGCCTGTTGCGGGTCTCGGTCTCGACATCGGCTCGCAAACGACGAAGTCGCTGCAGAGTGCGATCGGTGCGCGGATCTCGACACCGGTAAGCACGATGTCGGGCGTCTTCACCCCCTACGCGACGCTGGAATGGAATCACGAGTTCGAGAACGACAGCCGGTCGCTGGTCGCCAAGTACACAAACGATCCGTTCAATACCTTCTTCGCGATTCCCACCGAGAAGCCCGACCGGAATTTCTTCACCTTGGGTCTCGGCGTCGCGGCCGTCTACCAGGGTGGGATTTCCGCTTTCGTCAACTTCGACACCGTGCTTGGCCTGGACCGGACCGACAGCTACGCGATCACGCTGGGCTTGCGCAGCGAATTCTAAGCGACCCGAGGCGGTGGCCAGCTCCGGCTTCCGCCGTTCGGTGCAGGCGAACATCGCGTTGGCGATGTCGGTCCCGCTACTCGCGGGCTGCATGACGCCGGCGGCGCGGATCGATCAGCGCGCCGCCGCCGATTCACTCTCACGCGAGGTGATTCACGGCGAGCCCTTCCGGCACCTCACCTACTTCCGGCCCGGTCGCCGCGAAGGCGACCGCGTGTTGCACGTCTATATCGAGCACGATGGCACTCCCTGGTTAAGCGGCCGTTTCGTCGCGGCCGATCCGACTCCACGGCAACCACTGATGCTCGACCTGATGCGGCTCGATTTCCGCCCCGTCCTGTATCTGGGCAGGCCGTGTTATTTCGAACTCGAGCGCGCCCCCCCCTGCGGACCACTGCTGTGGACCCATCGACGCTATGGCGTCGAAGTGGTCGACAGCATGGCGACAGCACTGCGCCGCTTTCTCGCGACGCGACCGCACGACCAGTTGGTCTTCGTCGGCCACAGTGGTGGGGGAACGCTCGCCGTGCTGCTTGCGGAAAGATTCCCGACTACCCTGGCGGTGGTGACGATCGGCGCCAATCTGGACGTCGACACATGGGCGAGCCTGCACGACTACACTCCCCTTCGGGGCTCGCTCAATCCGGCCGACCGCCCTGCTCTGCCCGCAGGCGTCGTGCAGCGGCACTACGTCGGCACGGAAGATCGGAACGTCCCCCCGGCGCTGGTGCACGCTTATGCGAGCAGCCATCCTGGCGCCGAGGTGATCGAGATCGCCGGATTCGACCACACTTGTTGCTGGCGGGACCAATGGCCGAGCCTGCTCGCCGAATTGCACCAGCACCTGTCGCCACCCTAGCGGCCTCTCCCGCTGCCGCCCCGAAGCCGCCGCCTCACCGCCCCTTGCCCGAGGTCGCCGTCGATTCGAGCGCTGCATGAACAAAGTTCGAACCGGAACGTGTGAGCCGGCGACTCAGGGTACGAACGGCTCGACAGCCGGATGCCTCTGGAGAACGACATGAAAACCACTCGCCTGATTTCCCTCTGCCTCGTGCTCACCGCCGTTTCGCATTCCGTCCAAGCTGGTGACGTCCGCCTCTACCGTGCCGATGAAACGCCGGACGCTCGCGAAGTGGCTTCGATCCTCGCGCGGGACTCCGGTGGGGCGCCGCGAATCAAGTTTCGTTCGATCCGGCTTCTGCCGGCGCAGACCGCATCTGCCGACCCGGTTGCCACCGAGCCGGTTGCCGATGAAACCCGCGACGACTCCGCGCCCAGCGGTCTGGCGCTGCCCGTGCAGTTCGCTTTCGACTCGGCGACAATCCTGCCGCAAGCGCAACGCCAGCTCGACGCGGTCGCCGAGGGCATCAAGCTCGCCGGCCCGGCGACCGAAGTCCTGATCGAGGGTCACACGGATGCTGTGGGGAGCGCGCGGTACAACGATCAACTGTCGCGTCGACGTGCCGACTCAGTCAAAGCGTATCTTGTGCAGAATCACGGCATTGCGCCGAGCAGGCTGCGCCCGGTGGGCATGGGGATGAACCGGCCCTTCAACGAGGCCAATCCCTTCGCCGGCGAAAACCGCCGGGTCGAATTCCGCGCCAGCCCCCGTGGCGCCTGATCCCGAGCCCTGGTGTGCGGGGCGTCCAATACGCGCCTCGCACACCAGGGCAGTTTTCCGCTTGCCACGCTGCGGCGGGTAGAAGATAATCCCGCTCTTTACACATCAGGACGGTCACATCCGCCGTTCGCTCGATTCAGGGGCCCCCGCCATGAAAGCCGATATTCATCCCAAGTACAAAGACGTGAACGTGACCTGCTCCTGCGGCAACACGTTCGTCACCCGCTCCACCCTTGGCAAGGATCAGCTGACGATCGAAGTCTGCTCCGCCTGCCACCCGTTCTACACCGGCAAGCAGAAGATCCTCGACACGGCCGGTCGCGTCGAGCGCTTCCGCCAGAAATACGGCAACGTCCAGCGCCTCAGCTGATCGGCATAGGCCGAGCCTGCGCGTGACCGCGCGTGCTCGCAAGACATTCAAGCAAGGAAAGGCAGCCGCGGCTGCCTTTTTTGTTGCCGCGAGGCCGAGCCGTTTCGATCGGACAAATGCGTCGACCCGACAACCATTTCCGGCCCCCGGCCCCCGGCGGGTCCGCGAGCCCGATAGAATCGGCACAAGCCCCTTGCCGAATACCTCCAGAATCCCGAAGCACGCATGATCCGCGACCCCCAAGATCCCTCGCTGCTGCACCGACGAATCTACGGTACCGTCGGCCTTACGCTGCTCGTCGGCCTCTACCTGCTCGTCGGCCTCACCGGCCACGACCCCTGGCGCGGCGACGATGCGCGCTATTTCGGGCCGGTGTTCAGCATGCTGCGCGGCGAAGGCCTGCTGGTGCCGATGCTGGCGGGTGAGCCCCTGACCGACTTCCCGCCGCTGTACTACTGGTTGGCCGCGGTGCTCGCCTGGCTTGGCAGCGGATTCCTCCAGCCGCACGACGGTGCGCGCCTGGCCAGTGCGCTGTTCACTGCGCTCGCCATCTATTTCATCGCTCGCGCCGCCGAGTCCCTTTACGGCCGGCCCTCGCGCACGCCGGCGGCGCTGCTCACGCTCGGTACGCTCGGACTCGTTCTCCACGCCCACGAGACCCAGCCTCTGATCGCGCTCCTCGCCATGGTGGCACTGGTGCTGCGCGGCCTCGCCCAGGTGCCTCAACGGCCGCTCACCGGCAGCCTGAAAGCGGGGCTCGGTGCGGCACTCGCCTTTCTCGCCGGCGGCGTTCCCGGCGCCCTGCTGAGCCTGCCGCTGTTTCCGCTGGTGATGATGCTCAGCCCGGAATGTCGCACGCCACGCGCGAGCGGCGCCCTGCTGCTCGGCCTGTGCCTGGCGCTCACCGCGGGCGCCCTTTGGCCGCTGGCCATACACCTCCTCGAGCCCGACTATTTCGCGCTTTGGTTGCGCCACGGCTGGCGCGCCCTCGGCGACGGCGCGCTCGGGGTCGGCGAACTGCCTCGCCTGCTCGAGCTTCTGGGCTGGTTCACCTGGCCGTTGTGGTTGTTGGCCGCATGGGCGCTGTGGCGCGGACGCCGCCAGTTGCTCTCGCTGCCGTGGCTGCTGCCGCTGCTGTCGATGGCGCTGACGCTGGCCTGGCTGGTGAACAAGGGCGATCTGTCGCAGGCCAACGCCCTGCCGATCCTGCCGTCGATCGCCCTGCTCGCCGCTGGCGGCGTACCCACGCTGCGCCGTGGCGCAGCAAACGCGTTCGACTGGTTCGCGCTGATGACCTTTGCCGTCGTCGGCATCCTCGTCTGGATGGCCTGGACCGCACTGGCTTTCGGCTGGCCGCCCGGCCTGGCGCGGAGCGTCGCCCGCATGGCCCCCGAGTTCGTGTTGCGTGGCGGCGAATTCCAGCTCGGCCTCGGCGTTCTGATCACCGCGCTGTGGCTGGCCCTGATCTGGTGGCTGCCGCGCTCATCGAGCCGGGCGCCGGCCAACTGGGCAATGGGCATGACGATGCTGTGGTGTCTCGCGGTCGTGCTGCTCATGCCGTGGTTCGACCACGGACGCAGCTATCGTCCGGTCGCGCAGTCGCTCGCGCTGGCCGTCGCCGGCGAGACCACGGGCGGGGCGCGCGACTGTATCGCGACGACCGAACTGCCGCCTCCCCTGCGCAGTTCGCTGGACTATTTCGCCGGCGTTCGACCGCTACGGGCAGAAGGAGGCGTGACACCCTGCCACCTGTTGCTGGTCTATGAAGACCGCCGCCCGATTCGCTTCGAGCTTGCGCCCGAATGGCAGACGGTGTGGGAGTACCGCCGCGGTGGCGGCAAGCAGCTCGAGACCTTTCGCCTCTATCGCCGTGCCGCGGACTGAACCCTGCCCGGGCGTCCCGGCCCCGCTGTGCGGATGGCGGCGGCGGGAGACGCCCGCGCGCCCCTGCGGGTCTAGTTCATGCGCAGGAAATGGTCGCGGTAGTGGCGAAGTTCGGCGATCGACTCGTTGATGTCGGCCAGCGCGGTGTGCGCGCCCTTCTTCTCCACGCCCTTGTAGACCTCCGGCCGCCAGCGCCTGGCCAGTTCCTTCAAGGTGGACACGTCTAGATTGCGATAGTGGAACCATGCTTCGAAGGCCGGCATGTAGCGCGCGAGGAAGCGCCTGTCCTGGCACACCGAGTTCCCGCACATGGGCGAGGTACGCGCCGGCACCCACTGCTGCAGGAAGGCGACCATCTGCGCTTCCGCTTCGGCCTCCGATACAGTCGAGCCCTTTACGCGCTCGATCAGCCCGGACTTGCCGTGGGTGTTCTTGTTCCAGTCGTCCATCGTGTCGAGCACGGCATCGGGCTGATGCACGGCAATCACCGGCGCTTCGGCCACGGTGGCGAGCTGTTCGTCGGTGACGACGATCGCGATTTCGATGATGCGGTCTCGCTCCGGTTCGAGGCCGGTCATCTCCATATCGAGCCATATCAGGTGTTTCGGGTCCTGTGCCATAATCCGCCGGCCTCCTGATGCGATTGAATGAAACAATCGAGGCCGCGATTGTGTCATAGATCGCGGGCCCCTCGACAAACCCTTCGTCACTGCATGCGAGCCGCCCCTAGCCCACGCCGGATCGCAAGATTGCCATGTCAAACCCAGCCCTTGTTCCCTTCGCTGCCGAATTCGCGACCCTGTTCGTGACCCTGCTGATCTTGAGCGCCGTGGTCAAGGGCAGCCTCATGGAGCGACAAATCCGGCATGTGCGCGCCCGCCGCGACACCGTGCCCGACGCATTTGCCGAGTCGATCACACTCAGCTCGCACCAGCGCGCAGCCGACTACACCGGGTCGCGCATGCGCCTCGGCATGTTCGAAACCGCGGTCGGCGCGGCCTTCGTGCTCGCCCTGACCCTGGGCGGCGGCATCCAGTTCGTGCACGACGCGTGGACCGCCGTCTTCGCCCCCGGCGGGCTCGCCCACGGCGTCGCCCTGCTGGCCTCGATCGGCGTGCTCGGCTGGATCGTCGACCTGCCGTTCGGCCTGTACCGTATCTTCGTCATCGAGAAGCGCTTCGGATTCAACCGCCTCACACCTGCGCTGTTCGTCGCCGATACCGCCCGTGAGGCCCTGCTCGCCGCACTGATCGGCCTGCCCCTGCTGGGGGCGCTGCTGTGGCTGACGGCGGCCATGGGCGAGTTGTGGTGGCTCTGGGTATGGGCTTTCTGGCTCGCCTTCAATCTGCTCGTCATGCTGGTGTGGCCGACCTTCATCGCGCCGCTGTTCAACAAATTCACCCCGCTCGCCGACGCAGCCCTGAAGGCACGCGTGGAAGCGCTGCTGGCGCGCTGCGGCTTCCAGTCCAAGGGACTGTTCGTCATGGACGGCTCACGCCGCTCGGCGCACGGCAACGCCTATTTCACCGGCTTCGGTGCATCCAAGCGCATCGTCTTCTTCGACACCCTGCTCGAAAAGCTCAACGCCGACGAGGTCGAGGCGGTGCTGGCACACGAACTCGGTCATTTCCGCCACCGCCACATCGTCAAGCGGCTCGCCATCCTGGCACCGGCCAGTCTGGCGCTACTGGCGCTGCTGGGCTGGTTGATCCAGCAGCCCTGGTTCTTCGCCGGCCTGGGCACGAACGCCACCGATACGGCGACCGCCCTGGCGCTGTTCTTCCTCGTGCTGCCGGCCTTTACCTTCCCGCTCGCGCCGCTCGCCAGTCACTGGTCACGGGTGCATGAATACGAAGCCGACGCCTACGCCGCCAAGCAGACGCGCGCGTCCGACCTCGTCGCCGCCCTGGTCAAGCTCTACCGCGACAACGCCTCCACCCTGACGCCGGACCCGCTTTACTCCCGCTTCTTCGATTCCCACCCACCGGCGGCGTTGCGCGTGGCCCGCCTGCAGTCGCTGCAACCGTGAACGCGCGTGCGGAGGATCAAATGAGAACTCACCCCAAGCTTTCCCACCTCGCCTGCGTCGTCCTCGCCGCAGCCGGCCTCGGTCTCGCACTGCCGGTTGCGGCAGACCCGTTCGCCGGTGCCGACCTCGCCGCCGGCGAAAAGATGCACGACGAACTGTGCATCGCCTGCCACGTAGAGCGCTTCGGTGGTGAGAACGGCTCTGCAATCTACACCCGCCCGGATCGCCGCGTGAGCACGGCAAGCGCGCTGACACAACAGCTCACCGTGTGCACGACACAGCTCGATCTTCCCCTGTTTCCCGAAGATGAGCGTCATATAGCGGCTTATCTCAACAAGCACTTCTACAAGTTCAAGTGAGGCAGGCGATCCGGCGCGGGGGCAAGAGCGGCTCGGGGGTCGAGGGCGTCATCGTCGCCGCTTTCGGCCGCCATTACGAGGTCGAAACAGCAGCCGGCCGGCTGCGATGCTCTACGCGCGGGAAGAGGAGCAGCTTCGCCTGCGGCGACGAGGTCGATGTCCTGCCCGGCGGCGACGACCAGGGCGTGATCGAACACCTGCACCCGCGCCGAAATTTGCTCTGGCGCTCGGACGCCTTCCGCGAGAAGCTCATTGCGGCCAATCTCACCCATGTGGCGATCGTGGTGGCCACCGAACCCGGGTTTTCCGACCTGCTCGTCTCGCGCTGCATCGCCGCTGCCGAGAGCCAGGAAATCACGCCGCTGATCGTGCTCAACAAGGCAGACCTCGCGCAACGGCTCGATGCCGCCAGGGCCCAGCTCGCCCCCTTTCGCGCCCTGGGCTACGAGGTCGTCGAGGTGTCCGCCCTGGGCGACCCCGGGGCGCTGAAATCCCGCCTTACCGACATGCACGTCATCTTCGTCGGCCAGTCGGGCATGGGCAAGTCCACCCTGACCAATGCCCTCGTCCCCGAGGCGCACGCAGCCACCCGCGAAATCTCGGCCGCGCTGGACTCCGGCAAGCACACGACCACCTTCGCCCGCCTGTACCGTCTGAAACACGCCGGCGCAGGCGACGCCTGGCTCATCGACAGCCCGGGCCTGCAGGCCTTCGGCCTCGCGCACCTGTCGGCGGACGAGCTGGCGGAATGCTTCGTCGAGTTCCGCCCTCATCTCGGTCGGTGCCGCTTCCGCGACTGCCGCCATGACGCCGAACCAGGCTGCGCGCTGCTCGCCGCCCTCGCCGCCGGCAGCATCCACCCGCGCCGCTTCGAGCACTACCGCCTGATTCGCGAGGAAATCGCGCAGGCGCGGCGGCTCAATCCGGGCTGGTAGCGCAGGCCGCTCAGGCGGGCGGCCCGCCGAGTTCGCGATGGCGAAAGCAGTCAACGGTGTGATCGTTCACCATGCCGGTAGCCTGCATGAGGGCGTAACAGATGGTCGGGCCGACGAACTTGAAGCCACGCGCCTTGAGCGAACGGCTCATCTCGCGCGAGGCCGGCGTCTGCGCCGGCACCTCGGCAAGGCTTTGATACGCGTTCTGCGCCGGTGTGCCGCCGACGAAATCCCACAGGAAGCTCACCGGGTCGATTCCGTCCTCGCGCAAGGCCAGCCAGGCACGCGCGTTCACCACTGCCGCCTCGATCTTGGCGCGATTGCGGATGATGCCCGGGTCGCCCAGCAGCGCCGCCTGACGCCCGCCGTCCCAGCGCGCAATCGCCTCCGGATCGAAGCCGTCGAACACCTCGCGGTAGCGTGCGCGCTTTCTCAACACGGTGATCCAGGACAGACCCGCCTGTGCGCCCTCGAGCAGCAGGAATTCGAACAGCCCGCGCTCCTCGCGCAGCGGCACGCCCCACTCGGTGTCGTGGTAGGCGCAGTAGAGCGCGTCCTCGCCCGCCCAGCCGCAGCGCGTTCTAGCCTTCGTCACGGAATGCCACCAGTGTTGGCGAGAGGAAGTCGCGGCGGTACAGGATGACGACGATCATGGCCGTGAACGCGATGAAGACCCAAGCCTGGACGAACCAGGCGACGGCGGACAGACCGAAGTAATAGGCGCGAATACCACGATTGAACTCGTCCCCGGCCTGCGAATTGATCGCACCGATGCGCTGCGCCAGGCGCTCGTTCTGCTCTCCGTTCCGCAGCACCGGGCTGGCACCGATCATGATCGAGAGCAGGTTGAACTGCCGCATCGACCAGGTGAACTTGAAGTAGGCGAAAATGAAGATCCCGAGCAGCAGGATCAGCTTGATCTCCCATACCGCGCGCGAACTCTCGTGCGCAAACGGCAGGGTCTTGGCAAAGAGCATGGCCTGGTCGAGCGTGCCGAGCACCGCGAGCAGACCGGCCATGATGTAGATTGTCGTGCGTGCATAGAACAGCACGATCTGCATCAGGTTTCCCACCAGGGCGGCGTCGGGGATGCGCATCTCGCGCCGCAACAACTCTCTCGCCCAGCACAGGCGCTGGCGGTCGCATGCCTCCTGAAGGCCGAGTTTCGCCCATCGGCTTCGCTCCGAATACCAGCTGTAACCGCCCCACGCGATGAAAAACCAGGCCAGGGCGAAGACATCCGCAGAGCTCAGGGCGCCGGATAGAAACAGCTGCATGTTGCGTCTCAGCCGGCCAGCAGGAAGTCGCGCACGACGGCGATCTGGCCCTCATCCATCAGCATCGGCGCATGCCCGACCCCTGGAAACTCAACGGTCTTCGCCCGCGGCCCACGCGCGGCCATCGCCATCAGCGTTGCGTGTTCGAGCAGATCGGACTCCGCCCCGCGAAGGGCGAGCGTGGCGCAGCCGACGCGCTCGTAGACGTCCCACAGGTCGATGTCTTCCAGGATCGGCGCGGCGCGGAAGACGTCGCCCAGGCCGGGATCATAGATCATCGCGAAAGCGGGCGTTTCGCCTTCGCCCGTTCCACCCACGGGACGCACGGTGTGCTGCGTCAGGTGGCGCCACTGGGCGTCGGTAAGCGGGCCGAAGGGGGCGCAGACCTCGCGGATGTAGGCCTCGGCCGCTTCCATCGTCGGAAAGCGCGGCGCCGTGCCGACGAACTGCGCGATTCGTTGCAGGGACACCGTGGTGATCACCGGCCCGACGTCGTTGAGCACCAGGCGCTTGATCGGCGAATGCGGCTGGGCGGCGATCAGCATGCCGATGACGCCGCCCATCGACGTGCCCACCCAATGCACCGACTCGACGTCCAGGCGAGCGATCAGAGTGATCATGTCGGACATGTAAAGGGGGAAGCCGTAGTCCGTCTTCACCCCGAGCCAGTCGCTGCGCCCGCGCCCGACCACGTCCGGGCAGATCACACGGTAGTCGTCGGCCAGCGCACGCGCCAGATCGTCGAAATCGCGGCCATTGCGGGTCAGGCCATGGACGCAGATGACGACGCGCGGATTGTCGGGCGCACCCCATTCGGCATAGGCCATGCGATGCAGCCCGTGCGGGCCCATGCACTGCACCGAGCGCTCACGCAGGCCGTGGACGGGTCTTGCCGGTTCCGGCGTTGGTTCGAACAGTCGACTCAGGCTGGACGCAAAGTTCATGGGCGTTGGGCGGTTATCCGCAATGGCTGGAGAAGTGCACGAGTCTAGCATCGACGGTGCGCCGCGCGCGGCGGTCTTCAGCGACCGTGCCAGTAGCGCGGCCGCAGTGTGCGCTGGGCGACGATGTCGACGCCCTCCGTCCCGATCTCGACCCGGATCGCCCCCTGGCTGTCGGTGCGCCAGTTGCGCGCGCCGGCCTCGGACCATCGCGCCCACACGTCCGCATGGGGGTGCCCGAAGGGATTGCGATAGCCGGCGGAATGGATCACCGCCTCGGGCAGCACTGCATCGACGAAGGTCGGCGACGACGACGAGCGGCTGCCGTGATGGGCGCTGACGATCACCGAACTGGCAAGCCCGATTCGCCCGAGACGGGCAAGCATGGCGGCCTCCGCCGTCGCCTCTACATCGCCGGTCAGCAGCAGCGAACCACCGTCGGCGACGACCCTCAGCACACAGGAATGATCGTTGCTGCGTCGGCCGGAAAGCGTGGCGGGCTCCGGCCCCGGCACCGGCACCGGATGCAGGATCTCGAATACCACGCCATCGTGCTCCCAGCGCTGCCCCGCTTCGCACGGCTCGTGCGCGGGGAGGCCACCGGTCGGGGACGAAGCCGCCCACGGGCGAGCGCCGTCGGGCTCGCCGGCGAAGATGCGCTCGACCGGCATACCCGCGATCACACTGCCGGCGCCGCCGACATGATCGCTGTCGTCGTGCGACAACACCAGTGAGTGAAGATGCTTCACCCCGTTCGCGCCGAGATGCGGCAGCACGACCCGTGCCCCGGCATCGGTCGCCGTGCCGTAGGGCGGACCAGCGTCGTAGAGCAGATCATGCGCAGCAGTCTGCACGTGCACGGCGAGCCCCTGCCCAACGTCCAGCACGGTCGCCCGGAACGCCCCCGGCGGCGGTCGTGACGGCTGCCACAGCAGCATGGCACCCAGCATCACTGCGGCCGCAAGCTTGCCGGGCGTGCCTCTCGGCAGCAGCAAGAGGGCGGCGGCCACGCAGCCTGCCAGCGTCAGCCACGGCGGCGGCACGGCTTGTTGCCACAGCGCAGGCGCCAGCCCAGACAGCCAGTCGAGCCAGCGCATCATCGCGCTCGCGCCTGCATGGGCAAGCAGCAGCAGGCCATCGTACGGGAGCGCCACACCCAGCAACACCAGCGGCGCGATGCCGAAGCTCACCAGCGGGATCGCAATCGCGTTGGCAAGCGGTGAAACCAGTGAAAAGGCCTGGAACAGGGCCAGCAGTGCCGGCATCGTGGCAAGGGTGATCGCCAGCTGGATACGCACCGCGACGCGCCATCCGCGCACCGGCGCGACCCGCCCGCCGAGCACGAACGCGATCACCCCCACCGCCCCGAAGGACAGCCAGAACCCTGCCGACAACACCGCCCAGGGGTCGATCACCAGCACCGCCACCAGCGCCAGCGCGAGCACACGGCCAGCCGAGCTCTCGCGTCCGAGCCATAGCGCCCCGACAACGACGGCCAGCATGATGAGCGCCCGCTGCACCGGAATGCCGAACCCCGCCAGGGCCGCGTAGGCCGCTGCCGCGCCCAGTGCGGCCAGCGCCGCGGCCTTGCGTACCGGCAAGCGCAGCGCAAGAGCGGGCGTTCGCCGCCACGCCCATGCGGCCAGGCCGCCGGCAACCAGCCCGACGAGCGAGACGTGGAGGCCGGAGATCGCCACCAGATGCGCGACGCCGGTGCGGCGGAAGACGATCCATTGCGCGGCGGGAATCGCGCGCTGGTCGCCGACGGCGAGCGCGACCAGAATCCCCGCGTAGGGACGTTCACCGAGGGAGCCGAGGAAACGGTCGCGCACCGCGCTGCGCAGCCGGTGCAAGGACTGCGCCAGCGTGCCGGGCGTGGCATCGAGCAGGGCCGCATCACCGCGGACATAGCCGGTGGCGCGCACCCCGCGCTCGAGCAGCCAGGCTTCGTAGTCGAAGCCATGCGGATTGACGAAGCCGTGCGGGCGCTTCAGGCGCACCATCAGGCGCCAGCGCTCGCCGGCGTTCACGGCCGGGGGCGTCCCGTCGCCACCGCGCGGTGCATACCACGACAGCTGCAGGCGCCCGGGCACCGCCGCGCCCCCGGGCTCCACCGCGAAGACGAAGCGCACGCCGGCCTCGAGCGCCTGCGGCAACTCGGCAACCCTGCCCACCACCTCGACGTCGACACCTTCGAGGGACATCGGCAGCGCGTCGTGCAGACGCTCGTGGGCGCGCCACCCAGCCCACATCAGGCCGACTGCGAGTGCGAGCAGCGCGAGCGGAACCCGCGCCCGCAAGCGACCGACGACACCATCGTCCGAGACCTCCGCCCGGCGGCGAAGCGTCGCCACGACGAGCAGCGCGCATAATGCGAGGCCGACGCCGAGCAGGCGCGTATCGGGCAGTTCTGGCTGCTGCTGCAGCAGCCAGACACCGCCACAGAAGAAGATGGCAAAAATGCGCATGGCATTGCATGTTGCCAAACCCGGACACCTGCCGGCAAGCCTCGCTGCGCGCCGGCGAACTGCTAAACTGCTCGCCGCCCGCCAGACAACATGCGCAAACGACTCAAACGTCTCCTCCCCGACCATGAGGCCATCCGCGAAAACCGCTGGCTGCGACCGTTTTCGTCGACCCTGCTCCATCCGCGCCTGTGGCACCTGAACCGACACTCGGCTGCCGGTGCGGTGGCGGTCGGATTGTTCTGCGGCCTGATTCCCGGCCCCCTGCAGATGCTGGGCGCGGCAATCCTGTGCGTGGTGCTCAGGGTCAATCTGCCGCTGGCGCTGATCACCACGCTCTACACCAATCCGCTCACGATCGTGCCGCTCTACTTCGTGGCGTTCACACTGGGCAACTTCGCGCTTGGCAACGGCGAGTCCGTGTTCACGGCGCCGCCCGAACTTGCCGGCAGCGATCTAGCGACATGGATTGCCGCGCTGATCCACTGGATGGCCGGCCTGGGCAAGCCGCTTGCGCTCGGACTGATCCTGCTCGCCGGAACGCTGTCGGTGACCGGCTATCTGGGGGTCAAGGCCGCATGGCGCGTCTGGCTGATCCGCAGCTGGCACCGCCGGCGTGGGCTCAGGCGCTGACTACTTGAACGCGCCCCGCGGACGCGGATGCGTGCGGGGCGGATCTCGCGCTCAGGCCAGGCAGCCGTCGGTCAGTCGCAGGGTGCGGTGGGCGCGCTGCGCCAGGGATTCGTCGTGGGTGACGATAACGAAGCTGGTCGCCAGGCGCTCGTTGAGTGACAACATGAGGTCGAACACGCCCTCGGCGGTGCGGCGGTCGAGGTTGCCGGTAGGCTCGTCCGCGAGCACGCAGGCCGGCTGTGTCACCAGCGCACGGGCGATCGCGGTGCGCTGGCGTTCGCCGCCCGAAAGCTCTCCGGGCGTGTGGTCGAGCCGGTGCCCAAGCCCGACTTCGCCCAGCATCGCTGCGGCCTGTTCATCCGCCTGTGCCTTGTCCATGCGGCGGATGTAGAGCGGCATGGCGACGTTTTCCAGCGCACTGAATTCCGGCAACAAATGGTGGAACTGATAGACGAAGCCGAGTGCGGCATTGCGCAGCCGCCCGCGCGCCGCATCCGACAGGGTGGAGAAATCCTCCCCCATCAGGCGCACCGAGCCCGCGCTCGGCACGTCGAGGCCGCCGAGCAGGTGCAGCAAGGTGCTCTTGCCCGAGCCGGATGCGCCGACGATCGCCAGGCGCTCGCCGCGGGCCACCGCGAGCGAGACCCCGCCGAGCACGGCGACGGCGTCCGGGCCCTCGCGGAAATGTTTCGTCAGCCCTTCGCAGGCCAGCACGGCCTTGGCCGTGGCCGCCGCTTCCCTTGCCATCGCATTGCGTTCATTCATAGCGAAGCGCCTCCGCCGGATTCACCTTCGACGCCCGCCAGCTCGGATAGAGCGCGGCGAGCAGGGTCAGCACGAAGGACACCGAGACGATGCTGACGACGTCGGCGGTCAGCACCTTCGAGGGCAACTCGCTGATGTAGTAGACCTCCTTGTTCCACAGCGTCGCGCCGGTAATCGTCTCGAGTACCGGGATCACGATGTCGAGATTGCCCGCGATCACGAGGCCACCCACCACACCCGCGGCAAGGCCGACCATGCCGATGATCGACCCCTGCAGCACGAAGATCGTCATCACCGAACCCGGGGTCGCGCCCAGGGTACGCAGGATGGCGATGTCGGCGTACTTCTCCTGCACCGCCATCACCAGCGTGGACACGATGTTGAACGCGGCCACCGCGACGATCAGGAACAGGATCAGAGTCATCATCGTCTTCTCCAGCGCCACCGCGCGGAAGAAGTTCGCGTGGCTGCGCGTCCAGTCGTTGACCATCAGGCCGGGCTCGGACAGCGTGCCGGCCAGCTCGCGCGCCACGCGCTGGGCCGCGAAGAGGTCATCGAGCTTGAGCCGCACCCCGCTCACTGCGTCGCCGAGGCGGTACAACACCTGGGCATCCGCGATGTGCACCAGCGCGAGCCCGGAGTCGTACTCGTACATGCCGGCCTCGAAGATGCCGACCACCTCGAACTGCTTGACCCGCGGCAGCACCGCCGCCGGGGTCACCAGGCCCTGCGGCGCGATCAGCGTAACCTTGTCGCCCAGTTGCACGCGCAGCGCCATGGCCAGATCGCGCCCCAGCACGATGCCGAAACGCCCGGGCTGCAGGGCCTCGAACGCACCCGCCTTCATGGTGCGGCCGAAGTCGGCCACCGTGTCCTCGACACTCGGGATCACGCCGCGCACGATCGTGCCGCGCACGCCCTCGTCGAAGGAGAGCATGCCCTGCTCCTGCACGTAGGGCGCCGCCGCCAGGACCGACGGATTGCGCACGGCCTCGTCGGCCACCTGCTGCCAGGCGGTGAGTTCGCCGTCGAAACTCTGGATCTGGATGTGCGATGCGACACCGAGGATGCGCGTGCGCAACTCCTCCTGAAACCCGTTCATCACCGACAGGACAACGATCAGCGCAGCGACGCCGAGTGCGATGCCCAGCATCGACACCAGCGAGATGAAGGAGATGAAGCGGTTGCGGCCCTGCGCGCGCTTGCGCGAACGCGTGTAACGCAGACCGACGAGAAATTCGTAACGCATCAGCGGGGGAAGGGTATGAGTTTGATCGGCAAGGCCGGCATTGTGCCGGGGATGCGCGCACTTGGGGAGAACTCGGCTCGCTCCATTTGCAAGCCGATGTGCGCGCTTGCGCGCAATCCCGACGAATCGCTATGGCGGTCGCACGAAATCCATGAAAAACTGAAAGTCCCGGCGCACGCTCAGACTCAATGATGTTTGGATGCCCATGAACGACGCGCTTTCCACCGAACGCGGGAGCAGGCTGCTCGACCAAGACGCCGGCGCCTGGCTCGTGCTCGTGCTCGCGCTTCTCGTCACCGTCTTCGTCTGGCAGGTGTCCGAGCGCCAGCTCGAGCGCCGCGCAGAGGATCGCTTCCGCTACGAGGCGAGCAAGGAGGGCAACGTCATCCTCACGCGCATGCAGGCCTACGAGCAGGTGCTGCGCGGCGCGGCAGCCCTCTTCGCGGCCAGCGATCATGTCACCCGGGCCGAATGGCGCGCCTACGTCGAGCAGCTCGAACTCGACGAGTCGCTGCCTGGCATCCAGGGTATCGGCTTCGCCCTCGCGATTCCGCCGGGTGGGCGCGAGGCCCACGAGCGCGAGGTCCGTGCCGAGGGCTTTCCCGATTACACGGTATCGCCGTCGGGCGAACGCGAGCCGATGAGCAGCATCGTCTATCTCGAGCCCTTCGACGAACGCAACCGGCGCGCCTTCGGCTTCGACATGTACTCCAGCCCGGTGCGGCACGCGGCAATGTCGCGCGCGCGCGACAGCGGACAGCCGGCGCTGTCCGGCAAGGTCACGCTGGTACAGGAAATCGATGCCAATATCCAGCCGGGTTTCCTGATGTACCTGCCGGTGTATCGCAACGGCACCGAGCACGATGACGTCATGAGCCGGCGCGCCGCATTGCTGGGCTTCGCTTACAGTCCGTTTCGCGCCCACGACCTGATGAACGGCGTCCTGCGCGGCGCCGGACGGGACGTCGAGATCGAACTGTTCGACGGCGAACCGCGCGCGGAGAACCTGCTTTTTGCCTCCGTCGAGGCGACGCGTGCCGCCCACCACATGACCGACGTCGAACTCCACGTGGCCGGTCAGGTGTGGACGGCACGCTTTCGCAGCAGCCGCGCATTCGAGGCCGGCATCGCCCGCATCCAGCCATTCCTCGTCCTCGCCGCCGGTGCCGCGCTCGACTTCACGCTCTTCGCCATGCTGCTGATCAATGCCCGGCACCGGGGCCGGATGCGCGCCGCCGCCGCCGCCCTCGAGCACAGCCGCGACAGCTACCGCACCCTGGTCGAGAACATTCCAGGCACCGTGTTTCGCTCGCAGGTCGAAGCGCCCTGGCTAGTGCAACACATCAGCCCGGGCATCGAGGCCCTCGTCGGCGAGCCGCCACATCGCTTTCTCAGCGGCGAAATCGGCTATCGCCAGTTCGCCCACCCCGACGACCGCGCCATGGTCGTCGACGCCATCGACAAGGCGGTGGCCGAGCATGGCACCTACAACCTCGAGTATCGCGTGCGCTCGACCGACCACCGCATCCGCTGGGTAGCCGAGCGCGGTCGCGCGACATACGCGCAGAGCGGTGCGCCGCAATGGATCGACGGCGTGATCCTCGACGTCACCGACCGCAAGGTGGCCGAGCTGGCGATTCGGGACCTCGCCTTCTACGATCCCCTGACGGGCCTGCCAAATCGCCGCCTGCTGATCGACCGGCTCTCCCAGCAACTGGCCACCACCGACCGCTCGGGCCGGCACGATGCCTTGCTGTTCGTCGATATGGACAACTTCAAGGCGGTGAATGACAGCCTCGGTCACGAGGCCGGCGATCTCCTGCTCATCGAGGTCGCCCATCGCCTGCGCGGCAACGTGCGCGAGAGCGACACCGTGGCACGCCTCGGCGGAGACGAGTTCGTCATCATCCTCGACGATCTGGCCGAGGACGAGATCCAGGCCGCGGCCATCGCAAGACAGATCGGCGAGAAGATCATCGCCGCCCTCAACGAGCCCTTCCGCCTGGGTCCGCAGCTTCAACGCAGCACGCCCAGCATCGGCATCACCACCTTCAGCGGGCACGGGGCGACGGTCGACGAACTGCTGCGGCGCGCTGACCAGGCCATGTATCGGGCCAAGTCGGCCGGGCGAAATCGCCTCAATTTCCATGAACCGGGGCGGGTCACCTGAGTCTCTGCGCGCTTGTCCGGCGCTCTGAGGGCCCGCCCGAATCGTTTCAGGGGCGCCGATGGGCGACCAGTTCGAACACGTCCTTCTCGTTCTCGCTATTGTTGGCGGAAATGACCCGCCGCTGCATCTTCACGTAGCGCTTCACCTCGGGCGCGTACCACATCAGGTAGTGGATCCGCACCGGTTCGATCTGCGCTGAAGTGCTGCCACCGGTGGCGCCGCGACTGCTCCAGACTTCGATCTTGTAGGCGGTGAAGCTGCCGGCCGGCACGCTGACCGATTCCCTGCCGAGCACTTTCGCCTCGGAGGACCACTGCGTCCAGAATCCGCCCACATCGGGCGTCGGGAAACCGCGCAGGGTGTCGCTGCCGGCGAGATCGACATAGGCGCCGAAGTAGGGGCTGAACTCGGTGCCGATATCGCTCCACTGCACGAACTCCGGTTTCCCGCCGCGCGAGCGCCGCACCTCGGCGCTACCTCCGCCCGAGTCGACCGGCCGCAGCGCATCGGTGACGACCCCGTTCGACACCGACTGCACGGAAATCTCGAAACTGTGCCTGGGGCTGGTGGGCCACTTTCCACGCGATCGGTAAACCCAGCGTTCACCGACCTGTGGCGCGCCGGCAGTGGCCGTCCCGGGATCGTCCGCGGCCGGCGGCCTCTGTGGCACGGCGGGCGCGGCGGCCGGCGCCGAACGCGGGGCGACCGCAAGCGATCGGCTGACTGCCGTGCGGGCGTTGCGCGCAGTGAGCGTGAACCTCGTGGCACTTCGGAGCGGGACACTGACGCAGTCCTGGTCCGCCCTGTCGAGCTTGCCGGGCCGCGGCGTCAGCGTGACGCTGTCGGCATCGCGAACGACGTAGCACAGGCGAACGCTCACGCTGCCGATCTCGGCTTCGAACTCGCTGATCGAAGGCGGCGGAACGACAGCGACCGGCGGCGCCTCGATCCGCGCGGGCTCAGGCGCCGGCTTGGGTTCGGGCTTGGGTTCGGGCTTGGGTTCGGGCTTGGGTTCGGGCTTGGGTTCGGGCTTGGGTTCGGGCTTGGGTTCGGGCTTGGGTTCGGGCTTGGGTT
>JBFGZP010000006.1:0-28212 GCA_041586695.1 Thauera sp. | reverse complement strand
GCGATCGCGGCACCGAGCCCCTGCGTATGTCCGCTCACGACGGCCTTGATCATGGGCATTGTCATCGCCAAGTCGAGTTCTCCTTCGATATGTTGTCTGGTTGGTGCAGCGCAATATTTCAGCTGGACGGGCATGCTTTATGCGTGGGTGCGTTTTCCCGAATTGTCCATTCTGACAAAGCAGGTATTGAATAAAACGGGCTTATCATGTGATCGGATAATTTATGGCGCATTGCACAAGAAGCTCTTGCATCGGGACGCGTAGTCGGAGATCATTCATTCCAGTGGGATCGCCGACGCACCCCGAAGCGGGTGCCGCGATCCAATACCGTGTCTCCTCCACCCTCCTCCTTTGGTGTGGATTCAACGCAGTCCTCGCGGGCTGCGTTTTTTTTGCGCGCGCCCGGCACGGGCACGCGCCGTTCCTCGTGCGCGTGTATGCAACACCCGCGACCGCCTGGTCGTGGCGAAGGAAGTGCCGCCCACCCTCGTGCCGGCGGCGATCGCGTGGAAGCAGTCCGACATTTTGATGTGCATCAGAGCGCGGTGGCGCCATTCCTGTAGCCTTCACCCGACCCGTTACCGACGGAAGGAGACAGGAAATGGAACCGACGAGCACCCTGGTGGAAAGGACCTATCGGCGCATGACACTGATGCAGCGCATGATCGAGCGTCTCGAGGTCGACACGGCGAAGGTGGTGTGTGCCGACAACGGCATTACCTTCCGTGCGGTGGTGGGCCGCTGCCGCGGTTGCGGCCAGGCAGCGCAGTGCGGGCAGTGGCTCGACGGGCAGGGCGGCGCCGCCGATCCGGCCCGCTTCTGCCCCAACGCGAAGACCTTTCAGGCTTTTCGTCATCAGTAATTTTGTTCCCGCTCGTGGTGGCCAGATCGGTTTGCAGGCCCCGACCGGCCCTATGTGCGTGTGTGGACCGCTTCGCCGAGCACATGGGTGGCGGCGATGGCGCGGTCGTCACCTAGCATCATCAGCACGAACAGGCGCTCGGCAAGCGTCTGCGTGCCCTGCATGCGACGGGCGATCAGCGGCGTCGCCTCGGGGTCGAGGACGATGAAGTCCGCTTCCTTGCCGGGCGCGAAGTTGCCGATGCGGTCGTCGAGGTAGAGGCTGCGCGCGCCGCCCAGCGTCGCCAGGTAGAAGGCGCGCTGGGCGCTCAGCGACTGGCCCTTGAGCTGCAGCACCTTGTAGGCCTCGTTGAGCGTCTGCAGCATCGAGAAGCTGGTGCCGGCGCCGACATCGGTGCCGATGCCGACGCGCACGCCGAGGGCGTCGGCGCGCTCGAGGTCGAACAGGCCGGAGCCGAGGAAGAGGTTGGAGGTCGGGCAGAAGCTCATTGCCGTTCCGGTGGCGGCCATGCGCGCGCGGTCGGCCTCGTCGAGCCAGATGCAATGGGCGTATACGCTGCGCGGACCGAGCTGGCCGAAGCCGTCATACACGTCGAGGTAGCTGCGCGACTGCGGATACAGTTCGGCGATCCACGCCACTTCGCCACTATTCTCGGCGACATGCGACTGCAGGTGCAGGTCGGGATGCTCGCGGTAAAGCCGGCCGGCGAGCGCCATCTGTTCCGGCGTGGAGGTGGCGGCGAAGCGCGGCGTGACGGCGTAGCCGAGGCGGTCGCGGCCGTGCCATTTCTCGATCAGCGCCTTCGACTCCTCGTAGCCCCCCTGCGCGCTGTCGCGCAGGAAGTCGGGGCAATTGCGGTCCATCAGCACCTTGCCTGTGATCAGGCGCAGGCGTCGTGCCTGCGCGGCGGCAAAGAGCGCGTCGACCGAGCCCGGATGCACGGTCGGAAAAGCCAGCGCGGTCGTCGTGCCGTTGCGCAGCAGCTCGTCGACGAAGAGTTCGGCCACCTGAGCGGCGTAGATGGGGTCGGCGAATCGGCGCTCGGCCGGAAAGGTGTACTTCTCCAGCCAGGCGAGCAGCTGCTCGCCGGGGCTGGCGATCATCTCGGTCTGGGCGTAATGGACGTGGGTGTCGACGAAGCCGGGCATGATCAGCTTGTCACGGTAGTGCGTCAGCGCAGTGCCCGCCGGCAGGGTCGGGAGCAGTTCCGCTGCCGGGCCGAGCGCGGACACCCGCCCATCCTCGACGACCAGCACGCCGTCGTCGATATGAACGAGCGCGGCATCGCCAAGCGTGGCCGGGTCGCCGAGGAAATGCACGATGCCGCCGCGAACGGCGCTGCGGGTGGGGCCGGACTTGTCGCTCATGTTGTCTCCTGCCGGGGCATATGGCCTGCGCGCTCAGGTAATTGGCCGTGCGAGCCGGGCCAGCGACAGCGGGGAAATGAGCTGGGACATGTTCACCTTGCGCGAGATCACCACCAGCACGATGACCGTCGCCCGGTAGGCCGGCGAGGACAGGAACCGCGATGGAAAATCGATCTGCAGGCCCGAGCCCTGAATGAACAACTGGGTGATCATGCGCGCCGCCGAATAGCCGGCATGACGCGCCGCCGGCGCGGTCTTGCCCAGGATGGCGCGGACCTCGCCGGGTTCGACCGAGAGCACCGCGTCCTCGTTGGCGACGCCGGCCGGGTAGACCCTGGTGATTCCCTCGAGAATCAGTCGCGGCTGCTCGACTGCGGTGCCGGGTGGCGCGGTGCGGGTGCTCATTCGTCGATCCTGGATGACCCAATGTTCGTTTCTGCGGCGGATGCCGCCCGGCTCACTCGGCAAACCCCGGTCTGCGACTTCACGCCACACCGATCCAGCACTTGCCGGTCGCACCGTCCGGCGCGTTCGATGCCGTATGGCGCGTGTCCGCGCTGCGCCGTCCGCGCAGGCCCATCAGCTGCGCGGCGACCGCTACGGCGATGACTTCCGGCTCCTTGCCGACGACGCCGGGGACGCCGATCGGGCAATGCATGCGGGCGATGCACGCGGCGCCATAGCCGCGCTCGCGCAGGCGGCGTTCGAAGGCGGCGCGCTTGGCCCTGGAGCCGATGAGGCCGAAGAAGCGGAAGTCGTTGCGGTCCAGGATCGCTCGTGTGAGCGCGAAGTCCAGCGCGTGACTGTGCGTCAGCACGAGAAACACGCTATCGCCGGGCATCGCACGCACCTCCGCCTCGGGCGTGTCGGTGCAGATCGTCGTTACGTTGTCGGCGAGGGCGGGCGGAAACTCGTCCTCGCGCACGTCCACCCAGCTCAGCTGCAGCGGCAGGCGGGCCATGGCCTCGACGAGGGCGCGGCCGACATGTCCGGCGCCGAACAAGGCGACCCGCATTTCCGGCGGCGCGGCGGCGACGACCAGCCAGCTTCGCGCCTCGTCCGCGGCTTCGGCGGCGATGGCGGCGCCGTCGCCGCCGCTGGCGAGCAGCGCCAGGGCCGTATCCCGCAGCGCGGCTGGCAGCGAGGCGTCGGTGCGCACTTCCGCGGCGCTCAGCACGCGGCAGGCCATGCCCTTGGCGAGCGCCGAGATCCGCACCCAGGCGTGCCCGGCGCGGGCGTGCTGGCGCGCGTGGCTGCACCATTCGGCGACGCCCGGCGGCAGCGGCTCGAAGGCGAGCTCGACCACGCCGCCGCAGCATTGACCCACGCTCGCGCCGAGCGGGAAGCGCACCAGGCGCACGCCGTCGAGGGGCTCGCCAGCGGCGATGGCGGTCAGCTGCTCGCGTCCGATGGCGATCGCGCGATGCTCGAGCTGGCCGCCGCCGATGGTGCCGTGGCAGGCGGTGGCGCCCACCAGCATCGCCGCGCCGGCGTCGCGCGGCGCCGAGCCACGGGTGGCGGCCACCGTCACCAGCACGGCAGCTTCGCCGCGGTGGCGCATGGCTTCGAGGGCAGGGAGCAGGGCGCGCATGATCGTCGCCTCATCCGCCGCGGGCAGCCAGCACCGCATCGGCCGCGCGCAGGATGGCTTCGCCGGTCGCGGGGGCGTCGAGCGGCGGGTTGATGCGGTAGTCGGCCAGACTCGCGATCGCGTCACGAATGGCGAAGAAGACCGAGAATGCCAGCAGCAGCGGCGGCTCGCCCACCGCCTTGGAGCGCAGAATCGTGTCCGCGCGATTGGGATTGGGGAAGAGCCGGCTGTGGAACTCGGCCGGGCAGTCGTGCACCGCCGGGATCTTGTAGGTGGAGGGGGCATGCGTTATCAGCCGGCCGTCCTCGTTCCACCACAACTCCTCGGTCGTCAGCCAGCCCATGCCCTGGATGAAGCCGCCTTCGACCTGGCCGATGTCGATCGCCGGGTTGATCGGGTTGCCGGCGTCGTGCAGCAGGTCGACGCGCAACAGCTTCCACTCGCCGGTCAGGGTGTCGACGATGACCTCGGACACGGCGGCACCGTAGGCGAAGTAGAAGAACGGGCTTCCGCTCAGGGTCTGTTTGTCCCAGTGCAGCCCGGGCGTCGCATAGAAGCCGTCGGACCATAGCTGAACCCGGGCCTGATAGGCCTTCGACACCAGCTCGGTGAAGGGAATGCGTTGGCCGCTAGTCTCGATCGCATCGTCGCCGAAGCGCACCGTCGCTGCCTCCCCGCCCCAGGTGGCGGCGGCGAAGGCGGCGAGGCGTGCGCGAATCTGCTGCGCGGCGTCCTCGGCCGCCTTGCCGTTGAGGTCGGCGCCGGTCGAGGCCGCCGTCGCCGAGGTGTTGGCCACCTTGCTGGTATCGGCGGCGGTGCAGCGCACCCGCGTGAGGTCGATGCCCAGCGTCAGGGCGACGATCTGGGCGACCTTGGTGTTCACGCCCTGGCCCATTTCGGTGCCGCCATGGTTCACCAGCACCGAGCCATCGGTATAGACATGCACGAGGGCGCCGGCCTGGTTGTAATGCACGACGTTGAAGGAGATGCCGAATTTCACCGGTGTGAGGGCGATGCCCTTCTTCAGCACCGGGCTGGCGGTGTTGAACGCGCGCGTGGCGGCGCGCCGGTGGCGATAGGCGCTGTCGGCAACGAGTTCGGCGACGAGTTCGTGGATCACGTTGTCCTCGACGCGCTGGCCGTAGGGCGTGGTGTTGCGGCCGGCGTCGGCACGATCGTAGAAGTTGCGCATGCGCACCTCGAGCGGATCGAGCCCGGTCTCGCGAGCGATGTCGTCGATGATGCGTTCGATCGCGATCGCGCCCTGGGGGCCGCCGAAGCCGCGGAAGGCAGTGTTCGACTGGGTGTTGGTGCGACAGCACAGGGCGCGGATGTCGACGTCCGAAAGGTAGTAGGCGTTGTCGACATGGCATACGGCGCGGGTCGTCACCGGCCCCGACAGGTCTGCAGAAAAGCCCGCGCGGGCGCGCAGTTCGATCTTCAGGGCGAGGATGCGGCCGTCGTCGTCGAAGCCGACTTCGAAGCCGTAGTCGAAGTCGTGGCGCTTGCCGGTGATCAGCATGTCGTCATCGCGATCGAGGCGCAGCTTCACCGGCCGCTGCAGCAGATGGGCGGCGAGCGAGGCGACGCAGGCGAACAGTGCCGACTGCGACTCCTTGCCGCCGAAGCCGCCGCCCATGCGCCGCATCTCGACCACCACCTGGTTGGAGCACAGGCCGAGCATGTGCGACACGACATGCTGCATTTCGGTCGGATGCTGGGTCGAGCACCACAGGTGGAGACAGCCGTCCTCCTTCGGCACGGCGTAGGAGATCTGGCCCTCGAGGTAGAACTGTTCCTGGCCGCCGACGCGGAAAGTGCCCTGCAGGCGGCGCGGCGCCTGGGCCAGGCGAGCAGCGGGCTCGCCGCGGCTCAGTTGCAGCGGCGGCAGCACGAGGGCGCCCTGCTGCGCTGCTGCGGCCACGCTCAGGATGGCGGGCAGTTCCTCGTAATCGACTCCTGCCAGCCTGGCAGCGCGGCGGGCGACTTCGTGGCTGTCGGCGATCACGGCGAACATCGGCTGGCCGACGTAGTGCACCGTGCCGTCGGCGAGGATCGGGTCGTCGTGCACGATCGGGCCGCAGTCGTTCGCGCCGGGGATGTCGCGCGCCGTCAGTACCGCCACCACGCCGGGCAGGGCGCGCACTGCATCGAGGTCGATGTCGCGGATACGGGCATGCGCCTTCTGCGACAGGCCCAGCGCGGCGTGCAGCGTACCGGCATGCTCTCGAATGTCGTCGGTATAGGTCGCCTCGCCGGCCACATGCAGATGCGCGGATTCATGCGGCACGGCTGCGCCCGCCCGGGGTGCGGGATCGGCAGCGCGCGGGGCCTTGGGGGCGTTCATGCGTGCTCGTCCTCAGGCCTGGTCGAAGACGCGCGTGGCGTGCCGGGGCAAGGGGTCGCCGGGGCGGGTCTCGAGCCAGAAGCGCAGCAGCAGGTTCTGCGCTGCGCGCATCCGGTAGGCGGCGCTGGCGCGCATGTCGGACAGCGGCTGGTAGTCGCTCGCGAGCGCCGCCATAGCGGCGCGTGCGGTGGTCTCGGTCCACGGCTGACCGGCGAGGGCCGCTTCGGTGGCGGCGGCCCGTTTCGGCGTTGCCGCCATGCCACCGAAGGCGACGCGGGCCACGGCGATGCGCCCGCCCTCGAGGTGCACCGCGAAGCCGGTACACACGGCGGAGATGTCCGAATCGAAACGCTTCGAGAGCTTGTAGCTGCGAAACCGCCAGCCAGGCCGTGGCAGCGGCACCTCGATGGCTTCGACGATCTCGTCCGCGGCCATCGCCTTCTTCATGTAATCGAGGTAGAGCGCCTCGAGCGGCAGGCTGCGGCTCGCGGCCGTGTTGCGCAGCACGACGCGGGCGCCGAGCGCGATCAGGCCGGGCATGGCATCGCCGATCGGGGAGCCGTTGGCAACATTGCCGCCGAGGGTGCCGGCGTTGCGGATGGGGGGCGAGGCGAAGCGCTCCCACATCTCGCCGAGTTCGGGGTAGTGGCGAGCCAGCGCTGCCCAGGCATCGGTGAGCGCGGCGCCGGCGCCGATGCGCAGGGTGTCGGCCGAGCAGGAGATCGCCTTCAATTCGCTGACGCGGTCGAGGTGGATCAGGTGCGGCAGGGGGCGAAGCTGCTTGTTCACCCACAGGCCGATGTCGGTGCAGCCGGCCAGCAGCGTGGCCTGCGGATGCGCGGCGCGCAGCGCGAGCAGTTCGGCGAGCGCACGCGGCGCCTGGAAGCGGCCTCCGGCATGGACGTAATCGAGGCTGCTGTCGTGCTGCAACTCGTCCAGTCGCGCGCGCAGCGCGGCACGGTCGAAGGCCGCCGCGGGGAGGTCGAACATGCGCCGACCGGCGTCGATGATCGGCTTGTAGCCGGTGCACCGACACAGATTGCCGGTGAGCGTGCTGCAGATCTCGGCGGTGGATGGGCGGCTATCGCGCGGCTGATGATCGACATAGAGGCTCCACAGCGACATCACGAAGCCCGGGGTGCAGAAGCCGCACTGCGAGCCGTGGCAGGAAACCATCGCCTGCTGCGCCGGATGCAGGGCCCCGCCTTGCTGGCGGATGCCCTCGACGGTGAAAACCGCCTTGCCGTCGAGCGCCGGCACGAACTGGATGCAGGCGTTGATGCTGCGCAACTGCACGCCGCCCGGGGCGCCGTCGTCGACTTCGCCGACCACCACCGTACAGGCGCCGCAGTCACCCTCGGCACAGCCTTCCTTGGTGCCGGTGAGGTGGCGCAGCTCGCGCAGCCAGGAGAGCAGGTTGCGCGTCGGGGCGATGCCGGTCACGTCGACCCGCTCGCCGTTCAGCAGCAAGCGAATCGGACGCGAGGACATCGGCGAGCGGCTCATCGTCCCGGTTTCCGCCATGTTTCGAAGGTCTCCGCCAGTGCGGGCATCGGCGCCGCGGATTCGGGCTGGATCGTGCCCGGTGCGTGCAGTTCCCCGCGAGCGTGGTGCTGGCCAGAAATCGTCAGTGCAGGGAGCACCTTGTCAAGCATCCCAGCAGTCCCAGTAGGGGGGCGTTCCGATGCGCTCACGATAGAAGTCCACGAAGGCACGGATCTTCGGTGATACGTATCTGCTCGGCAGGTAGGTGGCCTGGATGTGCCTGCCGAAGCTGGTGTGCGGCAGGTAGTCGGCGAGTACCCGCTGCAGCAGTCCCTGCTTGAGATCCTGCCAGACGACGAAGGTGGGCAGCAGGGCGATGCCGTGGTGTTCGAGTACGACTTCACGAATCGCCTCGCTGTTATTGACGCGGAAGTTGCCCTCTACCGCCACCGCGAGCTCACCGGTCGCCGAGCTGAAGCGCCAGTTTGCGTCGACGTCGCGCGCTGCGTAGTGCAGGCAGTTGTGGCCGACGAGTTCGGCAGGCGTCTGCGGCACGCCGTGCTGTGCGAAGTAGCGCGGGGTGGCGCAGACCAGCCAGGTGAGGGGGGCCAGCCGGCGCGCGATCTGCGTCGGCCCGGGCTCGTCGCGAATCCGAATGGCCAGGTCCTGACCCTCTTCGGCGAGGTCGACGATGCGCTCGGTCATCTCCAGCTCCACCCGCAGGTCCGGGTACCGCATGAGGAAGAAGGGAATGCCCGGTGCTACGTGCAGGTGCCCGAAGGCCGCCGGCACCGCGACCTTGAGCGTGCCACGCGGCGCCGAATACAGCTCGCTTGCCACCGCCCGGGCAGCTTCGGCCTCGGCAACGATGCAGGCGCAGTGCTCATAGACCGCCGTGCCGGCTTCGGTAAGACTGAGCTGGCGAGTGCTGCGATTGAGCAGGCGCACACCGAGATCGGCCTCCAGCCGGGCGATCTGCTTGCTCACCGCGGATTTCGAGGTGTTCATCCGCTGCGCTGCAGCAGTAAAGCTCTTTGCCTCGACGACGCGGGCAAAAACGATCATGCCGGAAACTGAGTTGATCGCCATATTGTTTCCTTTCGGGCAACAATATTATTCCTCACACAGGCATTGTAGATGCAGCTCAGGCGTCTACACTCGAACTATTGATGCTGCGCTGCAGCGTAACATCGTTTCGCGCTTGCCCGTGCATCCGCATTTCACACCCAAATCGAACATTCATCGAGAGCCTGGACATGATCTCCAATCGAACCATCTTGCTCGGCGTCATCGGCGTCATCGGCGCCATCGCCCTCGGCACTGCCGCCGCCTTTGCCATCCCGGCCCAGCCCACACTGGTTGTGGCCGTCGAATCTCCGGCTGTCGAAAGGCTCCGGCTCGAATATCGCGAGGGTCAGGGCTGGCGTGCGCTCGCCGCTGCCGACGTCGTGCAGCCGGCCAGGGCCGCGCTGGCAGACACGGACGAATCGACGCAGCCGCTGGCGGTCTTCCTGGACCAGCCCAGCGCCGGCACCTTCGTGTATCTGCCCGAGCAGGGCTGGAAGTTCGCCGGGCGCAGCAATGTCGCCGAGCAGGTCGCCGCCGCGCCGCGCGCCGACGGCCAGCCTCTGACGATGTTCGTCGATGGGCCGACCGGCTTCGTGTTTACCTATGTGGCGGAGAAAGGCTGGAGCTTTGCCGGCCGGGTCAGCGACATGCGCATCTGAGCGCCCGAGCCGCTGTCAGTCGCGCCGCACAGGCGCGGTCATTTCGGCTCGCCGGCGGCGGCGGTCTTCTCTTCGGGTTCGGCTGCGACCGATCGGTTCTGCGCGGCTTTGAGCTGTTCCGGAGTGAGCTTGAGGGCGATGTTCTCGCGCTCGCGGGCGGCGTCGAGGTTGTGCGCGGCCGCGGCGCGGTTGAACCAGACGTAGGCGTCGATCAGATTCTGTTCGACGCCTACGCCGGAGCGGTACAAGCGTCCCAGCTCCATCATGCCCTCCGCGTCGCCGTGGCTGGCGGCCGCGCGGATCCAATTCAACGACAGTTCGAAGTTCTGCAGGACGCCGACCCCGACGCGGTAGAGCTTTCCGAGCTGGATCATGGCGCCGGTATGGCCGCCGTCGGCTGCCTTCTGCAGCCATTTCACCGCCTCCTCCGACCCCGCCCGGCCCTTGCTGGAATCGAACATCAGGGCCCGACCGACTCGATACTGCGCCTCGATGTCACCACCTTCCGCGGCCTGACGCAGATCGGGCGTGGCGACGGTGGGCGCGTCCGCGGCGGTGTCGGCGGGGGGCGCCGGGGCCAGGGCCACGGCTTCTGGCGGGTGGGGCGACCAGTCCGAGGTGAGCGAAGCCAGTCCGCCGGCGAGAACGACGAACACGGCAGCGGCCGCGGCAAGCAGCAAGCCCTTGCGCGCGGGCCTCGCCGCCTCCGGCGCGACGAAGCGGTGCGAGCACGCCAGGCAGCGATAAGGCCGACACCCCGGATGGTCGAGTTTCTCGCCATGGGAACGCCATTTCGATTCGCGACAGGCACTACCCTGGCACTGGGGGCAGCTTACGTTGGCGTGGAGCAGCATTGGGTCACGGTTTCAACTCATAACAGTGGGCTGAACAGCCCGGTGGCGCACCTGCGTAGTGCGCCGCCGGCAGGCGAGGCATGACCACATCCGTGCCGAATCGGGACGGGACAATACGCCAGCATTGAACCACCAGGAAAAGACGCCCGCAACCTGAAGTTGGCGGGCCTCCGTTCTTCATGGCGCGCTGAAGGGCGAGGCTCAGCCGCAGGTGCCGACCGCGCCGCAGGCGGTGCAGAAATCGCAGCCGTCCTTGCGGATCACCGTGTGGTTGCCGCACTCGGTGCACAAGGCGCCCTGCATCAACTTCGGGTCGCTGTCGTCGCGCGGCGACTCGAGAATGCCCATTTCGCGCGTCGGGAAGCCCTTCTCGTCCAGCACGCCGAGCATCGCATAGCGGTGGATGATCAGCTGTGCCAGGTAGGCCACGGTGCTGGGGTAATTCTGCTGGCGCTTGGTGCCGGGCACGAAGGCCATGAAGTCACCCAGGGGTTCCGGGTAGTCGAGGAGCTTGCGCAGCTTCATGCCGATCCAGGCGGGGTCCATCACGCGCATGTCGAGCGACAGGATGCGGGACAGGCCATCGAGGGCGCGCGGGTAGTTGCCCGACAGCCACATCGAATAGGGGCGGGTCACACCGTCCGGCAGGGTGATCTCCTTCAGGCCGAGCACGAAGTCCTCGCTGGTGGCCGGGTTGTAGATGTCCACCGTCCAGGACAGCGTGCCGTCGGTGCCGGTCTTGGGCTCGTCGAGGCTGAACAAGGTGTCGAGCACCGGATTGCTCTCGTCTTCCTTGTCGAAGGTGCCGAGCTTCTCGCAGCGGTAGTTCACCACCTGGGCAAAGGCCGACACCACGCCGGGAACGAGCTTCTTCTCGCCGTGCGGCGGTGCGGGCATCTCGAACGATTTCTCGCCGACGGTGCGGGCGAGGGTGGCGAGCTTGAGCTTGAGCCAGCCGCGGTCGTTGGCGCGCATGTCCATCGACAGGGTCTTGGCCACCGCGCCCAGGCCACGCGGCTGGTCGGCACCATTGACCCAGACTTCGAACGGGAAGGAGCCGCCGTTGTTGCCGACCTGGCCGACGAAGAGCGCGAAGCCGCCCTGCGGCGTGTTGAGCATGTAGGTCCAGGCGAGGTTGCCATCGGGCAGTTCCGGCCGGCCCGGCCAGCGCAGGCTGGCGAGCACCGGCGCGGGCAGACTCTTGATCGACAGGCGCTTGTTGGCGTCGGAGAGCTCGACGTCGTGTGGCCGCTTCTGCTCGGCGGACGGGGTCACCGACAGCACCGAACCCAGCACCGAGTTCGGGCGGTAGGTGGCCAGACCCTTGAGGCCGGCCTTCCACGCGGTGAGGTAGAGGTCCTCGAACTCCGAGTAAGGGTAGTCCTCGGGCACGTTCACCGTCTTGGAAATCGAGGTGTCGACGTAGGGCGCGACCACCGCGACCATATCCTTGTGCGCCTGGGCGGAGATTTCGAGCGCGGTGACGAAACTCGGCGGCAGGGCCTCGACATTGCCACCGAGGTGGCGGTACAGGCGCCAGGCGTAGTCCTCGACGGCGTATTCCTTGAAGGTGCCGTCGGCCATGCGCTTGCGCCGGGTGTAGGTGTAGGAGAAGGGCGGCTCGATGCCGTTGGAGGCGTTGTCGGCGAAGGCCAGCGAGATCGTGCCGGTGGGGGCGATCGACAGCAGGTGCGAGTTGCGGATGCCGTTCTTGCGGATCCTGTCCTTGACGTCGGCGGGCAGACGCGAGGCGAAATTGCCGCCCGACAGGTACAGGTCGGCATTGAACAGCGGGAAGGAGCCGCGCTCCCTGGCCAGGTCGGATGAGGCCAGGTAGGCGCGGTTGCGCATGTACTCGGAGATCTTGCGTCCTTCCTCACGCGCTTCAGGGGTGTCGTAGCGCTTGCCGAGCATGATCAGCGCATCGCCCAGACCGGTGAATCCCAGGCCCACGCGGCGCTTGGAGTCGGCCTCGGCACGTTGCTGCTCGAGCGGCCAGTGGGTGGCGTCGAGCACGTTGTCGAGCATGCGCACCGACACGTCGACCACCTTGCCGAATGCGGCGTAGTCGAATTCGGCCTTGTCGCTGAAGGGGTTCCTGACGAATGGGGTCAGATTGATCGAGCCCAGGCAGCAGCAGCCGTAGGGCGGCAAGGGCTGTTCGGCGCAGGGGTTGGTGGCCTCGATGCTCTCGCAGTAGTACAGGTTGTTGTCCTGGTTCATGCGATCGAGGAACAGGATGCCGGGTTCGGCATGATCGTAGGTGGACCGCATGATCTGGTCCCACAGCTCGCGCGCACGCACTTTGCGGTACACCCAGAGGCCGTCGTCGCGCTGGTAGGCACCGGCCTGTCTGAACTCTACGGTCGGCTCCGCCTTGTGCGCGAGTTCGACGTCGGCGTCGGCTTCCACTGCCTTCATGAACGGGTCGGTTACGCCAACCGAGATGTTGAAGTTGGTGAGGTCGCCGTGATCCTTGGCGTGGATGAAGTCCTCGATGTCGGGATGGTCGCAGCGCAGCACGCCCATCTGCGCGCCGCGCCGGGCGCCCGCGGACTCGACCGTCTCGCACGAGCGATCGAACACCCGCATGTACGACACCGGACCGGATGCATTTGAGGCAGTGCCCTTGACCAGCGCGCCCTTGGGGCGGATGGAGGAGAAGTCGTAACCCACGCCGCCGCCGCGACGCATGGTTTCGGCGGCCTGGGCGAGCGCGGTGTAAATACCCGGGCGACCGTCAACCGCCTCGGTGACCGAGTCGCCCACCGGCTGCACGAAGCAGTTGATCAACGTTGCTGCGAGCGTGGTACCGGCGGCGCTATTGATGCGGCCGGCCGGTACGAAGCCCTTTTCCTGGGCCTCCAGGAAGCGGGCTTCCCAGTAGCCGCGCTTGTCCTCGGCTTCGACCGCGGCGAGTGCGCGCGCGACGCGCTGACGCACTTCGGCGACGGATCGCTCGTCGCCCTTGGCGTACTTCTCGATCAGGACTTCGCCCGAGATCTCCTGCATTGCCAGGTTGGCGGCACTGGGTTTGCCGCTGCTGACGGTTGACGCGTTCTTTGTCTCGCTCATGGTCTTTTTCTTCATCCTCGATGTGTCTGCGAACGGATTGAAGAATAGCGCGGATGAGCGGTTTTCGCAAAAAAATAATAATCAATAAAAACAGTGTGTTACGAGATTATGTTGTGTACTCGACCTGCGCATGATACTAGATATAGTAGTCTTGAAAGCGTGGTTCATCGCTGCAAGACCCACTGTTTTCGCGGCTTTCGGGGGAGGTTCCGCACCCCGCTCAGGCCTGGGCGTGGCGCGGAAAGAACAGCGTCACGTAGGCTACCAGGTGCAACTCCGCCTCCTCCCGAATGGCCGCGAGGCGATCGGGTGGAAGCGCCAATTGCGCCCACACGACGGGGTCGATCCGCGCCGCCGTCGTTTCGCTCGCTTCGCCGATCTGGTCGGCGCGAACGATCGCACTCGCGACATGCAGGACGGCCGCGTCGATCGCGTATTCGCCGCCGAGGCGAGGCAGGCACTGATGGCCGATGGCGCCGGCAAAGCAGGCCGGCAGACGCCAGTGATCCATCAGCGTCGCCCCCAGTTCGGCATGGTCGCAGCCGACGATCCGGCGCTCGGCCAGATGCAGTGCTTCGCCGCTGCGTTCGGCCGTGTCACGGGCCTCGGTCGCCAGCGCCGGCAGCGTCTGGTACATCGCCAGGTGGCCGATGTCGGCGAGCAGGCCGATGACGAACATGCGCTCGGCTGCAGGCAACCCGGATCTGCGCGCGATGTCACGTGAGGCGAGCGCGCACATCACGCTGCCGCGCCAGAAGCCGTTCATGTCGAGGCAATCGGGGCGGATGCCCGCGAACACGGCGCTGAGCGACATCGCCAGCACGAGGTCGTGCACCTGCTGCAGGCCGAGGATCTGCACGGCGCGCTCGACGGTGTCGATGTTGCCGCCGTAGCCGTAGAGGGCGCTGTTGACCAGCCGCAGCAATCGCGTCGTCAGTGCCGGATCGGCCGACAACAGTCGGGCGACTTCGAGTACCGAACCGTCGGGCGCATCGAGTGTGTCCCGAATGCGTTGATAGACGGTTGGGAGCGAGGTCAGTGCCTCTATCTGGCTGACCAGTTCCTGGGCCGAGTGCATGGATGGGCTTCCGTTGGATCAGGGATCGATTATCGACGATCAGCCCCCGGTGGGGAATGCCGGGGGGAGAACACCAGGGGCGCTGCAGGGGGCAATTCGGGCTGCAGCGTGACGTGTTCGATGCCGAAGCGCTGGCGCAGCAGGGTGCGCTGGGCCTCCAGGATGCCCGGCCAGCGACCGGCATCGGTGAACACCACGTGTGCAGACAACGCCGGGTGGCGCGAGTCGAGGCTCCATATGTGCAGGTCATGCACCGAGTGCACGCCTTCGACCGCAGCCATCGTCCGCCCGACCTCGGGCAGCGACAGACCGTCGGGCACGCCCTCGAGCAGGGTATGGACGACGTTGCGCAACAGCGACAGCGTGGACGCGAGGATGAGGCCGCAGATCAGCATCGTCAGCAAGGGGTCGATCGGTGTCCAGCCGGTGAACTGGATCACCAGGCCCGACGCCAGCGCTGCAACCGAGCCTAACAGGTCACCCATCACGTGCAGCAACGCTCCGCGGGTGTTGAGGTCGCCTTCCCCGCGCGTCAGCAGCCAGGCCACGACCAGGTTCAGCACCAGTCCGACGAGGGCGACGATGGTCACTGTCTCGCCGGAGATGGCGCGCGGTTCGCCCAGGCGCAGCACGGCCTGCCACAGCAGGGCCGCGACGACGGCGAGCATGAACAAAGCGTTGATGAGGGCAGCGAGTGCCTCCACCCGGGGCAGGCCGAAGGAGTGGCGTGCGCTGGCGGGCCGAAGTGCAATGCGCGCGGCCAGTGCGGCGAGCCCCAACGCCAGCGCATCGGTCACCATGTGCCCGGCGTCGCCCAGCAGCGCCAGCGAGCCGGACCACCAGCCGGCCAGCGCCTCCACCGCAGCGAAGCCGAGCGTCAACACGAGGGCGAGCGGCAGCCAGCGACTCGCGGAATGATCGTGGTGGTCGTGGTCGTGGTCGTGGCCGTGCCCATGTCCGTGATCATGACTGCGATGCGCGGCGGCGGCTGCAGCGTCGGATGCCGAGCGGGTTTCGTGCGAGTGTGAGTGGTCGTGCATGCTTGCGATGTCGTGAGTAGGCTGATCAATGCGACCGATCCCCGATTATGACCCGTCGCGGCGGAGGTCGATAGCCGCGCCAGGCAGCGCTATGATCGAATCCGGACGGCGGCCGGGGGGACGACATGCGCATCATGAGCTGGAACATTCAATGGGGGCGCGGAGCCGACGGCCGGGTGGATCTGGAGCGCACGATCGCCGCGATCAGGAGTGCCGGCGGCGTGGACCTCATCTGCCTGCAAGAGGTCGCGCGCAATTTTCCGGGCCTGCCGGGCGGTGCGCGGGAGGAAGAGCTTGCGATGCTGGCCGCCGCCTTTCCCGATCATTTTCCGGTTTACGGCGCGGCGCTCGACGTGCCGGATGGCGACGGCGGCCGTGCGCAATTCGGCAACCTGCTGATGTCGCGCCCGGCAGTGGGTCAGGTGTTCCGCCACCAGTTGCCGTATCCGGCGGATCGTGCGGTACCCGGCATGGCGCGGGTCTGCGTCGAGGCGGTGCTGGCATCGCCGCGTGGCGGACTGCGAGTGCTGACCACCCACCTCGAGTACTACTCGCACATCCAGCGCCGTGCTCAGGTCGGTGCCCTGCGAGTGCTGCAGGAGGAGGCCGCCGGCCATGCGGTGGTCCGTGCTTCGGGAAGGGAGTCGAATCCGGCATTCGCGGCACGCCCGCGTCCGCCGTTGGCAGTGCTCTGCGGCGACTTCAATTGCCAGCCCGGTTCGGCCGAATACCGGCGGCTGCAAAGGCCACTGACCGGGGGCATGCCCGGTTGGTGCGACGCCTGGCGAGTCCTGCACGGCGATACTCCGCACCCGCCGACGGTCGGCCTCCATGGTGCGGAGTGGCCGGGCCACGCCTATTGCTGTGATTTCTTCTTCGTCACTGCCGACCTCGGGCCGCGCCTGCGCCGTCTGGAGGTACTGGCCGACACCGACGCGTCGGATCATCAACCGGTGGTGCTCGAACTGGACGCATGAACGAGCCGCTAGGCGCCGGCAGCCGGGAGCGGTTCGACCAGGTCGCGATAGGCGTGCCAGGTGGCGTGGCCGACCAGCGGCATCAGGATCACCAGTCCGACGTGGAAGGTCAGGAAGCCGATGATCGTCAGCGACACGATCAGCAGCGCCCACACGAGCATGGCGCCGGGATTGCGCGCCAGCGCGCCGAAACTCGCCAGCATCGAGGTGATGGCGTCCTGGTTGCGGTCGAGCATCAGCGGGATCGACACCACGCTGACGGCGAAGACGATGAAGGCGAACAGCAGGCCGACGCCGAAATACACGCCGAGGAACTCGAAATTTTCGAAGCGCAGCACCTGTTCGAGAAAGCCCGACAGGTTCGGCATCTCGTTGGTGTAGAACAGCGCGAACACCACCAGCGAGGCGCGAGCCCAAACCAGGAACAGTACGCCGAGTACCACGGCGAAGATGCCGATGTTGCCGGCATTGCGCCGCCACACCATGAGGGTAGGCCTGAGCGCGCAGTGTTCGCCCAGTTCGTGGCGGCGGCTGATTTCGTACAGGCCCATCGACAGGAAGGGGCCGAGCAGCAGGAAGCCGGAGGTCAGCGCCGAAGTGTATTCGTACGCATGCTCGAATACGAAGGTGATCAGCAAGCCCATCGCGGCGAAGCAGAAGCCATAGAACAGACTCGGGATCGGACATGACTTCAAGTCCGACAGGCCACGACCTACCCAGCGCAGGGGGGCGCTGATGGGGACGTCGCGTACGCGCGGGAAGGGAAGTTCCTGGCCTGCATCGGGGGCGCTCCCTGCGGGCTTGGGGATTTCGGGCTGGGTATCGTTCTGCTGCGTCATATGTATCTCCATGTGGGGCCTGTCAGGGGCAGCGGAACGGGGGCTTTTTCATTTTTGCGCCAGGCAGTGCCCCCGTACGGCGTTGCTTAGTTCCTCCGGCACCTCGTCCATCATCGCGTGGCCGGTGCCGGGAATCACGATCATCTGCGCGCCACCCCCGCCGTTCTGCAGGGCTTCGAGCAGCGGCCGTGCCGCATCGGGGGGCGTCATGCGGTCGAGCGCGCCACACGCGAGCAGCGTCGGGCAGCGCACATTGGCTGCCGCCTGCAGGCCGCCTTGCCAGGCGTTGCACGCGAGCATGTCGACCACCAGCGTACCTGCCGGCTGACGCTGCATGCGCCGCGTGTTGCCTTCCGTGAGCAGGCGGTGTCGAGCTTCGCCATGCACCTCGGGCGGGGCGAAGGAGAACTTGTTGATCAGTTCGTGCGCATACGCGGGCGTGTCACGCGCAGCGTCAAGTACGAACGGCGCCACGGGCATCGGCGCGATGCTGCCCACCAGGACAAGCTGGCTGACGCGCCGAGGCGCCCGGGCCGCGCTCGCCAGTGCGACGAGCGAGCCCATGCTGTGGCCCACCAGCGCGAATTCGATGAGCTCTAGCGCGTCGGCGAGACTGAGTACCCAGGCGGCCATGGCGTCGATGTCGGGCAGTGGCGCGCCGGCTGATGCACCATGGCCCGGCAGGTCCGGCGCGATGCAGCGCAGCCCGGAGTCGACCAGCGAGGTGGCGACCTCGCGCCAGACCGCGTGATCGTGCCCCGCGCCGTGGATCAGCAGCAGGGCAGGCGTCGATATCGAGTGTGGGCCGCGGTCGTCGATCCAGACCCGCTGGCCGTCGAGGTGAAGTTCGGTCATTGCTGGGGGCGGTGATGAAGGTTTGGATGCGCGCGCCTGAATGCGGGGCGGATGGATGTGGCGAGCCGGACCCCCGCCGGCGCGGGTCAGGCCAACTCGTCAGGCTCGATCATGTGCTCGATCATCGAGATCCGGTCCTTGAGAGCGAGCTTGCGCTTCTTGAGCCGGCGAAGCATCAACTCGTCGTCGATCGGCGCTTCCGAGATGCGGGCGATGGCCTCGTCGAGATCGCGGTGCTCGCTGCGCAGCTCTTCCAGGCGGGCCCGCAGGTTGGTCACGTCTTCGAAGCTCTTGTTACTCATGCAGCACCCTGTAAGGCCGCGGCGCGAACACGCCTTTGATCGGATGTTTCCCGCAGGCAATGTTATGCGCGGGACCGGAGAATGACAACTTCAAGCGCATTCGCGGGAAGATCAGCATCGCGCGCAGGGCATGGCGATCATGGCCAGGATTCCTTACCATCTGCCTGATTGGCAACACGCAAGGTGGGCAACGCCGTGAACAAGGCATTCGTGCGCGAAGACGAGGGGCAGGACGAGGACGAGGAGGTCGCGCCGGCGTTGCGGCTGCCTGCGGGCAGCAAGAACTACATGACCCGGCGCGGATACGAGGTGCTGCGCGCGGAGCTCGACCAGCTCGTGCGTACCGAGCGACCGAAGATCGTCGAGATCGTGTCGTGGGCGGCAGGCAACGGCGATCGCTCCGAGAACGGCGACTACATCTACGGCAAGAAGCGGCTACGCGAGATCGACCGTCGCATCCGCTTCCTCATCAAGCGGATCGAGAGCGCCGAGGTCGTCGACCCCGAGCGTCAGCAGGGCCTGGAGCGGGTGTTCTTCGGCGCCACGGTGACGATCTGCGACGTCGAAAGCGAGGACGAGCAGACCTGGCAGATCGTCGGTGTCGACGAGGCCAACGCCAGCGAAGGTCGCATCAGCTGGATTTCGCCGCTTGCGCGTGCGCTGCTGAAGGCGAGGGAGGGCGACGCGGTGCGCTTCATGAGCCCGGCGGGCCAGCGCGAAATCGAGATCGTCGAAGTGCGTTACGTCTGAGCCCTCGGCGCAGGGGGCTTGAAACCCTCAGGTCTCACCCCCATGTGACGCTCCACTGATTTGACAAACGATGGAGCTGCATCCATGTCCGAAGCCCAAACGGCGTCCTCCCAGACCCTCAATTTCCAGGCCGAGGTGAAGCAACTGCTTCACCTGATGATTCACTCGCTGTACTCCAACCGCGAGATCTTCCTGCGTGAGCTTGTCTCCAACGCCTCCGACGCCTGCGACAAGCTGCGCTTCGAGGCGCTCGACAACGGCACGCTGTACGAAGGTGATGCCGAGCTGAAGATCCGCATCGGCTTCGACGCAGAGGCGAAGACCATCACCATCGCCGACAACGGTATCGGCATGAGTCGCGACGAGGCCATCGCCCACCTGGGCACGATCGCCAAGTCGGGCACCAAGGAGTTCTTCGGCAAGCTGACCGGCGATCAGCGCAAGGATGCGCACCTGATCGGTCAGTTCGGAGTCGGTTTCTACTCTGCTTTCATCGTCTCGGACAAGGTCACCGTCGTCACCCGGCGCGCCGGTCTGGCAGCGAACGAAGCGGTGAAGTGGGAGTGCTCGATGAGCGGCGACGAGGCCGGCGCCTACACCGTAGAGGCCGTCGAAAAGCCGGGTCGTGGCACCGAGGTCACGCTGCACCTGCGCGAAGGCCAGGAAGACCTCCTGTCGGGCTGGAAACTCAAGAGCCTGATCCGCAAGTACTCCGATCACATCGTCCAGCCGATCGTAATGAAGAAGGAAGAGTGGGACGAAGACAAGAAGGCGCAGGTCCTCACCGACGAGGACGAGACCGTCAACCAGGCCACCGCGCTGTGGACCCGATCCAAGAACGACGTCACCGACGACGAGTACAAGGCCTTCTACAAGCACGTCGGCCACGACTTCGACGAGCCGCTGGCGTGGACGCATTCGCGCGTCGAGGGCCGGCACGAATATACCAATCTGCTCTACATCCCCGCGCACGCACCGTTCGACCTTTGGGACCGCAACGCCAGGCACGGCATCAAGCTTTACGTGAAGCGGGTCTTCATCATGGACGACGCCGAGAAGCTGATGCCGACCTACCTGCGCTTCGTGCGCGGCGTAGTCGATTCGGCCGACCTGCCGCTCAACGTCTCGCGCGAGATCCTGCAGGAAAGCAAGGACATCGACACCATCCGCGCGGGCTGCACGAAGAAGGTGCTCACGCTGCTCGAGAGCCTGGCCAACAGCGACGAGGCCGCCGACAAGGAAAAGTACGCCGGCTTCTGGAAGGAGTTCGGCAAGGTCCTGAAGGAAGGCGTCGGCGAGGACATGGCCAACCGCGACAAGATCGCCGGCCTGCTGCGCTTCGCTTCCACCAATGCCGACACGTCCGACGAAGTGGTGTCGCTGGCCGACTACATCGGCCGCATGAAGGAAGGCCAGGACAAGATCTACTACGTCACCGCCGAAACCTTCAACGCCGCCCGGAACAGCCCGCATCTCGAGATCTTCCGCAAGAAGGGTATCGAGGTGCTGCTGCTGTCCGACCGCGTCGACGAATGGCTTACCGGCAACCTGCCCGAGTTCGACGGCAAGCCGCTCGCTTCGGTGGCCAAGGGCGGCCTCGATCTGGGGGCGCTCGAGGACGAGGCCGAGAAGAAGGAAGCGGAGAAGGCCGCCGACGACTACAAGGAATTGCTCGAGCGCATGAAGGCGAGCCTGGGCGAGCGGGTCAAGGATGTGAAGGTGACGCTGCGTCTGACCGACTCCCCCGCCTGCCTGGTGGCCGACGAGCACGACCTCGGCATGAACCTCAGCCGCATCCTGAAGGCGGCCGGGCAGGACGCGCCGGTGTCGAAGCCGATTCTGGAGATCAATCCGAATCACCCGGCGGTGCTGCGGCTCAAGCACGAGGAAAAGAGCTTCGACGCCTGGGCCGAGGTCTTGTTCGACCAGGCCCTGCTCGCCGAAGGCGGCACGCTCGACGACCCGGCGACCTTCGTCAAGCGCATCAACCAGCTCATGCTGGCGATGAGCAGCGGCGACTGATCCGGGTCGGGCTGCAGGACACGGGCGGAATGAGCTTGGTCGGCGAGTCGCCGCGGAAGGGCATTCCGCCCGTTTCGTGTGAGCCGGAGCCCGCGGCGAGCGACCGGCACGAGGGCGGCGAGGTCGTTGTCCTGGTGCATGGGCTGTGGATGCACGGCCTCGCCTTCGCCTTGCAGCGGCGCCGGCTACGGCGGCGGGGTTTCGTCGTGCACAGCTTTTCCTACCGTTCGGTGCGCCTGGGCTTCGCCGACAATGTCCGCGCTTTGGCGCGCTTCGTCGACGGGCTCGGCGCGCCAAGCGTCCATCTCGTCGGCCACAGTCTGGGCGGGCTGATCATCCTCGGGCTGTTGTCGCAGCATCACTCGGCGCGTCCCGGCCGGATCGTGCTGCTGGGCTCGCCCTGTGCGGGCTCCCATGCAGCGAGCCTGGTGTCGCGGCTCCCCGCCCTGTCCATGATGCTCGGCCGCGCCATGAGCGACTGGTTGCGCCTGCCGCCGCCGACGTTGCCCGAGGGCATCGAGATCGGCATCGTCAGCGGCAATCTGGGCTTCGGCGTCGGGCGGGTCCTGCCGGGCATGCCCACGCCCAATGACGGGGTCGTTGCGGTGAGCGAAACGCGCCTGGCCGAGGCGGTGGACGCGATCACGCTTCCGCTCAGTCACTCGCAGATGCTGGTCTCGGCCCGCTGCGCAGATCAGGTGGTGGCGTTTCTGACGACGGGCCGGTTCGACCGCCGGCCCAAAGGTAGCTGAGCGAGTTTGCCTAGCGCAGGCACTGCAGCTGTCCGGAGCTGACCACCACGGCGCAGCTTAGGATGCCGCACTGGCAGTGGCGGATGACCACCGGCGCCCCCGAGGTGGCGAGGTTTATTCCGGGCGAGCAGACGCAATCCTGCGGAACCGGGCTGGGCTGCGCGAGCGCGGGCGTGGCCGGGATCGCGGCGAGCAAGGCGGCCGCCACCATCGCCAGAGCGCCGAGCACGAAGCCGAGAACAGGTATCGAAGCCTTTCGCATTGCATCCTCCGTGGTGTGTCGTGCTCGCCTCAGGGTAGTTCGTTTTGTTCGGCGGGCACCGGTTTTTCCGCCTTGGCCGGCGCCGGCGGACTGCTTCGCTGCTGGCCGTAGTGTAGTTTTCCCTCGGCCCGGCGCAGCGCGGGGTAGGCGAGGGCGTGGTAGATCGGGGTCGGCGAGACCGACTTCGAGAAGCCGTGCGCGACCACTGCGGTCGCCATCAGCGGCAGCAGCATCTGATGGTTGGCGGTCATTTCCATCACGATGACGAAAGAGGTGATCGGCGTCTGCGTCATGCCGGCGAGGAAGGCCACCATGCCCAGCACCAGGATGGCCGCATCCTGATCGCCCGGTATCAGTAGCGCGATGTTCGCGCCGAGGCCGGCACCGACTGCGAGGGCCGGGGCGAAGATGCCGCCGGGGATGCGGGCGGCGAAGGCGAGCCAGATGACGACCATCTTGGCGAACAGGAAGTAGATCGGCAGGCCGGCTGAGCCTTCGAGCGCCGCCTTCGATTCGGCGTAACCGGTGCCGTAGGTGAGACCGCCGCTGGCGAAACCGATGACCCCGGTGGCGAGGCCACAGGCGGCGGCCATTGCGACCGGCCGGCTCGCGGCGAAGACCCCCACGCGGCCCGGCAGCCCGCGCGAGGATGCGACCAGCAGGCGGGCGAAGCCGCCACCGAGCAGTCCGCCCAGGGCACCGCACATCAACACCGGCCAGATCCCGGTCGGCCAGACCAGCGTTGCCGGCGTGCGGCCGAAGTAGGTGTAGTTGCCCAGTACCGCAAGCGACATCAGACCGGCGAAGATCACCGCCGTCAGCGTTGTGCTGTTGGCGCGGAAGCTGCTGCTGCGGCACATCTCCTCGATGGCGAACATGATCCCGCCGAGCGGGGTGTTGAATGCCGCCGCGATGCCTGCACCGCTGCCCGCGACGATGAGATCGCGATGCGATGCGATGCGCTTGCGCCGCCCGGCAAGCAGGTGCATCGCCGAGGCACCGACCTGAACCGAGGGGCCTTCGCGGCCGATCGAGGCGCCCGACAGCAGTCCGCCGAGGGTGAGAAAGACCTTGGCGATGGCGATCCGGAACGACAGGAATTGCCGGCGAACGCGCGGATCTTCGGTCATCGTTGCGGCAATCGCCTGGGGAATGCCGCTGCCTTCGGTCCCCGGGAAGAAGCGGCGCGACAGCCAGGCCATCGCGGCGAAGCCCACCGGCGCGACGAGCAGCGTCAGCCACGGCCGCTCCTGCATGACATGAGCGTGGGTCTCGATCGCAAGTTCTGCGCCGATGGCGAAAGCGATGGCAATCAGCCCGGCGAGCAAGGCTGCGCCCACCAGAAGCAGCCGCCGGTGCCAGCGACCGAGCGAGAGCCAGGGCATCGCGAAGCGCCACCCGCCACGGGCGAGTTGTCTTCTTAAAGTGCGAGGGGTGGGTGAGTCCTGGTCCTGCGTGCTCTCGGGCGGCATGTCGGATGGTTTGGGTGAGGGTTCGTTGCGCTCGTTGCGTTATACCTTCGATCGCCCCGCAGAGGTACTCCAGTCTCATTCCGCGCCCGCAGGGAGCGAGCGTGAAGGGTGCGATATCGCTACCATACGCCACAGTGCAGCAGCTGGTTAATTTTTTGACAATGATGGTTTGAGCAAATATAGTCGGAGCGATTTTTCATGGCGCAAATGCAACAGAAGGTGAAAAAATCAGTTGATTCCGGCTCCGCGGTGACGCCCCTGTCCGTGCTTCAGCGCTTCCGGGTGCTGATCCGGACAGCACAACGGCATTCGCAATGGATCGAGCGCCAGAGCGGCGTGACCGGCGCCCAGCTGTGGGCGCTCCAGGAACTCCACGAGGTGCCAGGTCTGCGCGTGGGCGAGCTTGCCAACCGTATGGCACTTCACCAGTCGACCGCATCGAACATGGTCGATCGCCTCGAGACGGCGGCGCTGCTGCGCAAGGAACGCACCAGCGCAGACCAGCGGGTGGTCAGGCTCTATCTCACCGAGGAAGGCCAGGCCTTGCTCGGGCGGGCGCCGTCACCTGCGCGCGGGGTGCTGCCCGAGGCCTTGCGCCTGCTCGATGAAGAGGCGCTGCTTCGCCTGCAGCAGGAACTCGATGTGCTGTTGCGACAGATCAAGGTTCTGGACGAGGGCTTCGGTATGCAGCCCCTGCCTTTCACCGAATGAGGTTTCCCGGGCCGGCGGGTAACCGGCCAGACCGTTTCGCAGGTGTGCGGACAGCAGCTTGAATGCGGCCCTCGGGCCGCATTTTTTTCGTCGGCTCGGTAGTGATGCGGTGCGGCGCTTCAGTGTTTGCGCGACAGCGATTGCATGGCGCGGGCCAGTCCGTCGAGCGTCATCGGAAACATGCGCCCGCCCATCAGTTGATGGATCAGATCGATCGACTTGCGGTAGGCCCACAGGCGTTCGGGCTCGGGGTTGAGCCAGGCGGCGGCAGGATAGGCCTCGAGCAGGCGGCGCAGCCAGGCGGCGCCGGACTCGGCGTTCATGTGCTCGACCGAGCCGTGCGGATGCATGATCTCGTAGGGGCTCATGGTGGCGTCGCCGACGAAGATCAGCTTGTAGTCCGGGCCGTACTTGTGGATGACGTCGAGCACCGGCGTGCGCTCCTGATGGCGCCGCGCGTTGTGGCGCCACACGCCCTCATAGACGCAGTTGTGAAAGTAGAAATACTCGAGGTGCTTGAACTCGGACCGGCAGGCCGAGAACAGTTCCTCGCAGACCTTCACGTGATCGTCCATCGAACCGCCCACGTCGAGGAAGAGCAGCACCTTGACCGCATTGTGGCGCTCGGGCCGCATCATCAAGTCTAGCCAGCCGGCGTTGCGGGCGGTGGCGGCGATGGTTCGCTCGAGGTCGAGCTCCTCGCTCGCGCCCTCGCGGGCGAAGCGGCGCAGGCGGCGCAAGGCCACCTTGATGTTACGCGTGCCCAGTTCCACCGAATCGTCCAGGTTGCGGAACTCCCGTCTGTCCCATACCTTCACCGCGCTGCGATTGCCGGCGGCGTCACCGCCCACGCGGATGCCTTCCGGGTGCGTGCCGCTGTTGCCGAATGGCGAACTGCCGCCGGTGCCGATCCATTTCGACCCACCCTGGTGGCGGCCCTTCTGCTCCGCCAGGCGCTTGCGGAACTCGTCCATCAGCGTGTCCCAGCCCAGTTTCTGCAGCTTGGCCTGCTCCTCGGGGCTGAGATGCTTCCTCGCCATCGCCCGCAGCCATTCCTCTGGAATCTCGCCTTCCAGCCCGGGGATCTCGGTCACGCCCTTGAAGTACTCGCCGAAGGCCTGGTCGAAACGGTCGTAGAGCGACTCGTCCTTGACCAGGCAGGCACGGGCATAGACGTAGAACTCGTCGATCGAGTGCCCGCAAACGCGCTCGCGCAGGCCCTCGAGCAAGGTGAGGAACTCGCGCGTGGACACCGGCAGCTTGCGCGCCTTCAGGTGCAGGAAAAAGTCGATCAGCACCGGTCGCGCCTCACTGCTGGATCTCCATCGCCCAGGCGAGCGCATCCATGTGGCGCTCGGAGGCGTCCTGCGGCGACACGCCGCAGCGCTCGGCTGCGCGCTGGACACACCCGGCCTCCGGTTGCTCGCAGGCAATCGCAAGCTCGAGCAACGCGGCGTAGGGGCCTTCGCCGAAGCGGATCGCCTCGACGATCTCCGCAGCCAGCGCAAGCGGGGTGATCGCGCGTTCCATCGGCACCTGCATGACGACATCGACCAGCGACAACAGGCCGGTGAGAAACAGTGCCTCGCGTTCGGGCGCCGGGCGCGCGGCGGCCAGCTGTTCCATCAGGCGCGCGCGCACGAGGGCATTTTCGAGCACTGCGGACGAGCGCTCGCCGGTTTCGGTGCTGCATGCGAGCAATATCAGCCAGCGGCTGAGCTTGTCGCGTCCGAGCAGGACGAGTGCGCGCTCGATCGAAGACACCCGCTCGGGCAGCCCGTTGGCGGCGGCATTGATATAGCGCAGCAGACGCAGTGACAAGGCAGCATCCTGCTTGAGCAGAGCGGCCAGTTCGCGGGTGTCGGCCTCGGCGCGCAGGCGGCCGATGAGGCTGGTGATGCGCGCGGTATTGGGTGCGAGATCGCGTTCGCTCCAGTCCTCCCTGCGGGTGATGAACGGGCCCTGGAACAGGCTTGCACCGAGCTTGAAGCAGAAGCGGAATTCCTCTAGCGAGGGCAGGTCTCGGATCAGCAGGCGCGCATTGGGCGCGGCCTCGGCGATCAGGCCGCGCAGCTGCAGGCCACGGCGGGCGTCCAGTGCAGGGGCGTGCAGCATCACGATGTCGGCGAGCGGCAGCAGCGGCGAGAATTCGGCCGCGACCGCCGGGTCGGGGATCGCGAGCATGAAGCCGGCCGCGCGCAGGCCCTCGACCGTTTTCAGCAACTCGGCCGCCGACGGCGCGCCGTCGTCGGCATGCCGCGTGGGCAGCAGCACCATGTTGCGAGCCGGCAGGGCGGCGAGGCCGGGGTGGGCGAGAAACGAGTCCGGGATTTCGATGAAGGCGAGGCGATGGCCGAGCAACTGGCCGATATCGGCGCGCACGAGGTTGCTCACCAGCACCTCGGCGTAGAGATGATGAACGCGCCTGCTGCTGTGACGGATGCGACTGTGCGTACCTTCCTGCAACATGAAGTGGTAGCCCGCGATGCGCTGGTCTCGGCCGAGCACCGCCTCGCGGCACAGGAAAGCGTTCACCAGCGCGGCAGGCTCCGGCGTGGCGGAGGTGTCTTCGCGCAGCGGCGCATTGCGATTGAGCGTCTCGAAGCCTTGGTGCTCCGGCATCTCGGCAGGGGCGGTGGCGGGGGCGGGCCGTCGGCTGCCGAACAACCAGTCGAAGAAGGCCTTGAACATGGTGGCGGTCCCGTGTCAGCGGTTGTGGCGCGCCATGAACACCAGGCGCTCGAACAGATGCACGTCCTGCTCGTTCTTCAGCAGCGCGCCGTGCAGGGGCGGGACGATCGCCTTCTGGTCCTGGCTGCGCAAGGCCTCGGCCGGGATGTCCTCGGCCACCAGCAGCTTGAGCCAGTCGATCAGTTCCGAGGTGGAAGGCTTCTTCTTCAGGCCGGGAACCTCGCGCAGGCCGAAGAACACCTCGAGCGCCTCCGCGAGCAGGGACTTGCGGATGTCGGGGAAATGCACATCGACGATGCGCTGCATGGTGTCCCGGTCGGGGAACTTGATGTAGTGGAAGAAGCAGCGCCGCAGAAAGGCATCGGGGAGCTCCTTCTCGTTGTTCGAGGTGATGAACACGATCGGGCGATGACGCGCGCGAATTGTCTGCCGCGTCTCGTATACATGGAACTCCATGCGGTCCAGTTCGCGCAGCAGGTCGTTGGGGAACTCGATGTCGGCCTTGTCGATCTCGTCGATCAGCACCACCGTCGGGCCCTCGGCCTCGAACGCCTGCCACAGTACGCCCTTGACGATGTAGTTGCCGATGTCCCTGACCCGGTCGTCGCCGAGCTGGGAGTCGCGCAGGCGCGAGACCGCGTCGTACTCGTACAGGCCCTGCTGCGCCTTGGTCGTGGATTTCACATGCCACTGCAGCAGCGGCAGGCCGAGCGCGGCCGCGACCTCTTCGGCGAGCATCGTCTTGCCGGTGCCCGGCTCGCCCTTGATCAGCAGCGGACGCTGCAGCCGGATGGCCGCATTCACGGCGAGCATCAGGTCGGGGGTGGTGACGTAATCGTGCGTGCCTTCGAAACGCAGGTCGGACATCGGGGATTCCTCTGATTAATTCCTCTCGATTATAGGGCTAGCCTCAGGAAAATTCGGCGCCACCATCCGTCCCGTCTATCATACGTACGCGGAAAGCCTGCCCACGCGGGGTGGCGCGCGCGATCCGACCCAACATGCAGGACACCCACGGAGGAGACAACATGCAGGGACGACATCTGCTTCTCACCCTCGCGCTGGCTGCGGCGCTGACGCCCGCCCAGGCGGTCGAGGGCGATGCCGAAGCAGCAAAGGCCAAGGTTTCGATGTGCATCGGCTGCCACGGGAT
>JBFGZP010000005.1:0-29068 GCA_041586695.1 Thauera sp. | reverse complement strand
GCCGCGCAGGTTCGCCTTCACCGCCTCCAGGTGCACGATGTAGAGCAGGCCGAGGTAGGAGACCATGGCCGAGATCAGCGCGTGCTTGAGCACCTGGATGTAGGGCACGCCGACGTATTCCACCATCAGGAACGCCGCCGCCCCCATGACCGGGGGCATCACCTGGCCATTGACCGAGGCGGCCACTTCCACCGCGGCGGCCTTCTCCGCGGGATAGCCCACGCGCTTGATCAGCGGAATGGTCAGTGGCCCGGTGGTCACCACGTTGGTGATGGACGAGCCGGAGATCAGCCCGGTCGCCGCCGAGGCCAGCACCGCCGCCTTGGCCGGCCCGCCGCGCAGGTGCCCGAGCAGGGCCACCGCGCTGCGGATGAAGTAGCTGCCGGCGCCCGCCGTCTCGAGCAGCGCGCCGAAGAGCACGAAGAGGAAGATGAGGCCGGCCGACACCCCGAGCGCGACGCCGAACACGCCCTCGGTGGTCAGCCACATATGACTCATGGCCTTGCCGAAGGAGGCGCCCTTGTGCGCGATCAGGTCCGGCATGTACTCGCCGAGGAAGATGTAGCCCAGCAGCATCAGCGCCAGCATCACCATCGGCAGACCGAGCACGCGGCGCGTGGCTTCGAGCAGCAGCGTCAGGCCGACCGCCGCCGCGCCGATCTCGGTCCAGGTCGGAGCGCCGGTGTGGGCGCTGATCGACTCGTAGAACAGCGCCAGGAAGCCGGCGCTGAGCGCCGCCAGCACGGCCAGGGCCGCGTCGAGCCGGGGCACGCGGTCGGTGAGTGCGTGCCGGGTGGCGGGGTAGGCGAGGAAGGCGAGCAGCACCGCGAAGGCCAGATGCAGCGAGCGGGTCGTGGCCTGGTTGAAGACGAATACGCCGAGCATTTCGGGCAGCGGCGAGGCGACCCACAACTGGAAGACCGACCACGCCAGGCCGGTGAGCACCAGCACCGTCGCCATCCGGCCCTGCGGCTGGCGCAGGCCCATGGCGATATTGGCGGTCTGGATGCGGGGGCTGCGCGCCGCTGCCGGGCCGGAGCCGTCTTCCCTGGCGTCGCTCATGCGCCTCCCCCTCCCTTTCGTCGCCATTTCCCGTCGGAGTCCCGTCGAAGGCCAGGCGTGCGGGACGCGTCGCGCTGCGCAGTCAGTATCTTTGTGCGGCCGCGGCGCGGTCAAGGGCGCCGTCCCTCGGCGCGCATGATCTGCGCGACCATGGGCGGCAAGATCCGGGTCTAGAACTGGCGGTAGGCCTCCTGCACGTGTTCGCGCCCGTACACTCGCTCCAGGCGGCGGACGGTGAAATGGCCCTCGCTCATGTCCTGGAAGTGGCTCATGAAAAGCAGGTTGATGGTGGCGCCGGCGGCGGCACCGATGCCGGGTACGAGCATGCCGGCGGCCTTCTGGCTCAACTGGATCTTGTAGCGTGCCGCGACCATGGCAAGCAATCGCAGCAGGGCTGGCGCGCCCTCCTGGCTCAGCCCCTTGCTTGCCAGGTGGCGCGCAGATTCGCCGACGGCCGAGGCGAGCGCGGTGCGGATGGCGTAATAGCCGGACTCGGCGGCGTTGTCGCTGTCGCCCGGGCCGCCGAGCGCAAAGACCTCGAGTGCGGCGAGCCGGGTGGCGGGATCGTTGATGTCTTCACCCTGGGCGCGCGCGGTATCGAGGATGCTGCGCATGATGAGCGTCGTCGACAAGGGGATCTCGACCGCGAGCGCACCCAGGCCGAAGGCGCCGCCGACTCCGCCACTGACCGAACCGAGCACCTTGTGCAGCAGGGGACTGGGTCTTCGCGTTTCGGTGCCCAGGGTGTTCGCCGCGGTCGCCATCGCCCGTTGCAGGGCCACGCCGGCCAGCGATCCGATCTGCTCCTGGACGCTCGCCGGCAGCTTGCGCACCATGCCTTCGAGCGGGCTGCCGACGTAATTGCTCAGTCGCACGATCAGGCCCGGATTCTCCAGCAGGCCGTGCGCGGCGCGCAGTGCGGAGCGGTCTTCAGGGTTCATGGCCAGCGGCTGTGCGTTCATGCTTCGTGCCTCGTTTCCACAGGTGAGCCGAATCGGCGTCGCATGCTGCTCCCGTCATGCGGCCTTGCGCAGGGTCAGGTTGATGCGGCACGCGCCGGTCAGCGGGTTCTCGGCCTCCTTGAGCGGCAGTATGCCGTGAAAGCGCAAGCGCGCCGGCCCGCCCCAGACCACCACGTCGCCGTGAAACAGGGGCTCGCGGCGGCTGCGGTCGGCGCGGGTGAGCCCGCCGAACAGGAAGGTCGCCGGCACGCCCAGCGACACGGACACGATCGGTGCGTCGAAGTCCCGCTCATTGCGGTCCTGGTGCAGCGAAAGGCGCGTGCCCGGCGCATAACGGTTGGCGAGGCAGGCATCGGGCGTGAAATCCGCATGGCCCGCCGCCGCAGCCGCCGCACGGGCGACGCTCAGGAATACGTCCGGCATCGGCGGCCACGGTCGGCCGCTCGACGGGTCGAGCGCGGCGTAGCGGTAACCGCCGCGATCGCTGATCCAGCCCAGGGCGCCGCAATTCGTCATCGCCACCGACATGCGCAGGCCGCCCGGCGTCACCATGTGGCGCCAGGGCGCCTGCGCGACCACCTGTTGCAGGGCGGTGAGCAGGGCTTCGGCGTCCGCCGTCGCGAAGCCGCGAAGAACGACTGCGCCCGGCGCCAGTTCGACGCGCGCCGGCAGCGGCGCTTCGAGTCCGTCGAACAGCTCCATCGTCACGCCTTCGCCCCCACGCTGCGCTCGTCCCCGGCCTCGCGCTCGAGCAGGCTGCGTTTGCGCTCGACGCCCCAGCGATAGCCCGACAGCCCGCCGTCGAGGCGGATCACGCGGTGGCAGGGGATCGCCACTGCCAGCGTGTTGGCGGCACAGGCGCTTGCCACGGCCCGCACCGCGCGCGGCGCGCCGATGTGTTCGGCCACCTCCGTGTAGCTCATGGTCCGGCCTGCCGGAATCTCGCGCAAGGCCTGCCACACGCGTTGCTGGAAGGCCGTGCCGCGCACGTCCAGCGGCAGGTCCAGCCCCAGTCGCGGCGCCTCGACGAAGCCGACCACGCGGGCGACGAGGTGTTCGAAGCCGGCGTCGCCGCCCACCAGCTCGGCGCGCGGAAAGCGGTCCTGCAGTTCGAAGGCGAGCGCTCCGGGATCGTCACCGAGGAGGATGGCGCACACTCCGCGTTCGCTCGCGGCGACCAGGATGGCGCCGAGCGAGCACTGGCCGATGGCGAAGCGGATGAGGCAATCCTCGCCGCCCGCGCGGTAGTGCGTCGGGGCCATGCCCAGCACCGCGTCGGCGTTCTCGTAGAAGCGGCTGCTGGAGCCGTAGCCGGCACCGTAGATCGCTTCGGTAACGCTGGCGCCGTCGTTCAGGGCGGTGCGCAGGCGCCGGGCACGATGCGCCGCGGCATAGGCCTTCGGCGTGACGCCGGTGACGGCCTTGAACACGCGCTGCAGGTGCCAGCGGCTCAGGCCCGCGTGCCGCGCCAGTTCGTCCAGGCCCGGCGCGGTCTCGGCGTGCTCGATCAACCGGCACAAGCCGGCCACCAGTTCGGCCTGGCGCTCGGCCAGGGACGGCTGATTCGGCCGGCAGCGCTTGCAGGGGCGAAAGCCGGCGCGCTCGGCATCGGCGGTGCTGAGGTGGAAGGCGACGTTTTCCGGGCGCGGCGTGCGCGCGGCGCACGACGGACGACAATAGACTCCCGTCGTCCGGACCGAATAGAAGAAGCGGCCATCGGCGCTGCGGTCGCGGGCCAGCAAGGCCGCCCAGCGCGGGTCGGCGAGTGTGAGGGCTGCCTTGCGCTCGATGTTCGTGCTCATGTGGGAAAACCCGGTGTGGACAATGGTCATTGCCGATGGAGGGAATCTACCGGTCGACCCGCGGCCGGACAATCCGCCTCTTGCTTTCGAATTCGACCGCGCAGTCCGCCGATCGTCACGGCCGCGGCGCAGCCGCGCAGCTGGCTTGCCTGGCCTCGACAACGATCGTCGCCGCCCGCGCGCTCGTCAGCGAAGTCCGGCGCCGTGCAGGCGCGCCCGCATCTCGTCCATTTCATCCAACAGGTCCGCCATCAGCGCCGCCAGTTCCGGCACCGCGTCGAAATCGCGCTCGAGCGCGCGCATGCGGCGCGCCCTGAGCAGGCTGCTGTGGGAGAAACGCCAGATGCCGGCCACGCTCTCCGCATCGCTGATCAGGCCCTCCTGCACATGCCTCAGCAGCCATTCGGGCTCGACCCGGCAGGCGGCCGCCACCTGCTCCAGGGTCAACCAGCTGTCCTCGAGCAGGCTGCCGATCAGGACCTCGTCGTCACGCATGAGTCATGCCCTCCCTGGCTGGCGCGGGTCGAAGTCGAGCTCGCGCGCCATCGTTTCATAGAGCTGACGGGCCTTTGGCGTGTCCGCAGGCGGCAAGACCACCTGGATCTCGAGCAGCAGGTCGCCCGGCGGGTTGCCCGGAATGCCCTTGCCCCGCACCCGCAGCTGGCGGCCGCCCTGCGCGCCTTCCGGAATGCGCACCTTGACGTTCCCGTGCGGGAGTTCGACCGCGACCACTGCACCGAGGGCCGACTCCCACGGCGTGACCGGCAGGCTCAGGTGCAGATCGCGGCCATCAGGGCGAAAGCGTGGATGGGGCCGGAAGTGCACCTCCAGCAGCAGGTCGCCCGCCGGGGCGCCGTTCATGCCGGGCGAGCCTTGCCCGGCGAGGCGGATGATCTGGCCCTCGCGCACGCCGGATGGAATCCGGACGTTGAGCGTGCGGGTCTCGAGCTGAACCCGTCCGGCAGGATCGAGTCTCGGCGTCTTCAGCGAAAGCTGCCGCGTGGCGCCGGTGAAGCTGTCCTCGAGGTCGAGCAGGACCTTGGCGTGGTGATCCTCTCCGCGCGCCTGGAAAGACCCGCGGCCGCGGGGATGGAAACCGCCTCGCGTGCCCCCCATGCGGCCGAACAACTCGGCGAAGAAATCGCTGAAGTCGGCGGTCTCGTGAGGGGAAGATCCCCGGCCCGAAAACTCGAAGCCGGCATCCCAGTCCGGCGGTGGGCGGAACTCCTGGCCCGGCCGATAGCCGCGCCCCACCTGGTCGTAGGCCGCGCGCTTTTCCGCGTCCGACAGCACCGCGTAGGCCTCGTTTACCTCCGACATGCGCTGTTCGGCGTCGGTCTCCTTCGATACGTCCGGGTGGTACTTGCGCGCGAGCTTGCGGAAGGCCTTCTTGATCTCCTCCGCGGTGGCGTCGCGGCCCACGCCTAGCGTCTGGTAATAGTCCTTGAAATCCATGCGCGGCGTCCTTTGCTTCGGTTTGCGGATGCACCCGACTGTACACAGATAGGGGCGGCGCGCAGAAACATCAAGCGCTTGAATTTTCCCGCGGTGCCCCTAGATCGGGTAGCAGGAGCGTCGCTTTCGGCGCTCGCGTCCGAAATGGAGGAAGCAATGATGTATCGATCCCTGTTTCCCCGCGACCTGTTCGCGGAACTGGACCGACTGCAGCGTGAAGTGCAGCAGTCCTTCGAAATCTCTCCCAGCATTCGCGGTGCCGTCCGCGGCGGCTTCCCGGCGATGAACGTCGGGGGGACGCCGCGCTCGGTGGAGATCTATGCCTTTGCGCCGGGTCTCGATCCGGCCAGCATCGACGTGCAGCTGGAAAAGGGCGTGCTGAGCATCGCCGGCGAGCGCGCCAGCACGCTGCCGCAACGCGAAGAGAAGGCGGCCGTGCATATCGACGAACGCTTCTCGGGGCGCTTTCGTCGCGTCGTGAGTCTGCCCGAGGACGTCGATCCGGACGCGGTGCAGGCGAAATATCGTGACGGCGTGTTGCACCTCAGCATCCGGCGCCGCGAGGCCGCCCAGCCACGCCGCATCGACATCAAGTAAGGAGGAAAAGATCATGAGCGACAAGACTGCCGTGACCCAGCGTGCCGACGAGGCCCGCAAGGAACCGTCCCTGATGCCGCCGGTGGATGTGATCGAGGATGCCGCCGGGATCACGCTGTACGCCGATCTCCCCGGTGTGCCCAAGGACAAGCTCGCGCTACAGGTCGAGGCCGACACCCTGACGATCGAAGGCGAACTCGGCCTGAACCTGCCCGAGGACATGCAGGCCAGTCACGCCGAGGTGAGCCTGCCGCGCTACCGTCGCGTGTTCACCCTGCCCAAGGAACTGGACACCGCCAAGGTGAAGGCGGAGTTTACCCACGGGGTGTTGAAGCTGCGCATTCCCAAGGCGGAGCATGCCCAGCCGCGCCGCATCGAGGTCAGCGCGGGCTGAACGGCCCGTCGTGCACCGGGAAGCTGCCGGGCGGATGGCGGTCGCGATTCGCCCGGCGCCCGCAACGACTGGAGAGGGAGAGCTGAAATGCAACTGGAATCGGTCAAGGAGGGCTTCGGCTCGATATGGGAGTCCGTGAGCGCGGGCTGGCGCCACCTGCGCCAGTTCGCGTCCGACGCACTGACCCGGTTCAGGCCCGGCGACAAGTCGGGCCTGCCGGCCCGCAGCGAGGTCGATGACGATGCCTATCTGCCGACGCACGGCTGGTCGATGCTCGGTGGCGACCTGTTCGAGGACAAGGACCGGCTGGTTGTGCGCGTCGAGGTGCCTGGCATGGAAAAGGATGAGATCGCCATCGACATCGTCGACCAGTCTCTGGTGGTGAGTGGCGAGAAGCGCTTCGAGCGCGAGCACAGCGAGGGGCGCTGGCGCATCATGCAGTGCGCCTATGGCAGCTTCCGCCGCGTCGTGCCGCTGCCGGTCCCGGTGCGGAGCGAAGGTGCCCGCGCCAGCTACCGCAACGGTGTGCTGCGGGTGGAATTGCCGAAGGCGACGCCCGGCAGGCCGAAGTCCCTCACCATCGGAGTGAGCTGATGGCCGCCCGCCGTGCGGTCACAGTCGCTCGCCCGGCAGCGGGTGGGTTGAACGCCTGCTGCTCGCACCGGCGCGTCGCGGCTAGAATGCGGAGCTCATCCACTCACCCGACCGCGGGCAGGGACCATTCATGGCGTTCGACCCCGTTCTCCGTTTTCTCCATATCGCCGCCGTAGTCCTTTGGGTGGGCGGCATGTTTTTCGCCTACGTCTGCCTGCGCCCGGCCGCCGTCGCGCTGCTCGAGCCGGCGCCGCGCCTGCGCCTGTGGCGCAGTGTGCTCGCGCGCTTCTTCGTCTGGGTGTGGGGGGCCGTCGCCCTCATCCTCGCGAGCGGCCTCGGTATGCTCGGGCGGGTCGGTTTCGCCGCCGCACCGCTCAACTGGCACCTGATGCTCGCGAGCGGCTGCGTGATGATCGCGATCTTCATCTACGTGGTCCTCGTTCCCAATGCGGCGCTCGGGCGGGCGGTCGATGCGGGCGACTGGAAGGCCGGCGGTGCGGCGCTCGGCCGAATCCGCCAGGCCGTCGGTGCCAACCTGCTCCTCGGCATATTCACGATCGGCGTGGCGACGCTGGGCCGCTTCCTCGCCTAGTCGCCCCGCCGCGCCGAGCCACCTGCGGCCTCCATCAGTGCGTTGAAGACGGGCTCGATCCGGCCGTGCCGCGCGCGCCCCAGTTCGAGCATTCGAACGCCGGGCGCCGCCGCGCCGAGCAGGCGCTCGACCCGTGCATGATCGGTCATGGCGTCGACCACCAGGACGACGCGCGAAGGGGCAAGGCGTCCGCCGATTTCGGCAAGCTCGAATTCGCAGCCGCGCCGTTCTGACGTGAAGCCCCGCAGGTCCATGACCACGGCATCGGCGCGGTTCATCAGTTCGACCACCGTGGCCTGCCAGGTGTCTTCGCGGCAACAAAAGTCATTGATACGGTAGCGCTGGTCGGGGTCGGGCCGCAGATCGAGTGCCGCAAGGCGCGCCTTCAGATCGCGACGCGACTTGATGAAATGCTCGGCGAGCCGGCCGGTGAGGTAGCGCAGGTAATCGCCCGGGTCGATCGTGCGCGCGACGACGTCGGGCGCGGCGATCATGGTCACCGGTCCGAGTAGGCGCCAGCGTGCGCCGATGCGGTCGAACAATCGCTCGGTGCGCGCCGTGTAGCCAAAGACCCTCAGCAGCAGCAGCGTGCGCGGCGGGGGACGTCCGCGCGCTACGCCGCTGCGGCCCAGGAAGAACCGATTGATCGGCGCGAACACGAGGTAGGACACGGTGCAGGCGGCAAAGGACAGCGCCGGCTGGGGGCGCGCCGCAAGCAGTTCGAACGCGACGGACGCGACAAGCATCAGCCACCAGCTGCGCGCGAGCAGTTGCACATCGGAAAAGCGTTTCGCCTCGTAGGCGCGCGCCATGGCATGCAGACGACACCATGCGAGCAAGGCGGCCGGGACCGCGATGAGGACGAAGACGCCATTGAAACCCAGGCGCAAGGCCCACTCGCTGCCGGCTTCGGAGGCGGCGATGCGGGCGGTCAGCTGCGAACCGGCAAAGGGTGCCAGGCCGAACACCAGCAACGCCGCGAATGTGATCGGAACCACGCCGCGCAGTCGAACCGCAGCCGTGGCCAGGAACAGGAGGCCGGGCAGCCAGAGCGTATTGGCTGCAAAGGTGAAGTAGAGGGGAAAGAGCTGTAGTTGCGTCAATGTCAGCGGGCGACCGGAGAGCGCACGCTCGAGCAGCCCGGCGACCAGGGACAGAAATGCGCACAGGATCACCATCACCACCGTTCCCGCGACGCCACGCCAGAACGGCACCGCGAGCGCGACGGCGATCATTGGCGCGGCGGCCGTGGTGAAGATCAGCGTCATCAGGAGGAGGATCGCCGGCGAGACCTGCCAGCCGGACAGATAGACGTAGGAAGTCGCGAGCACCAGCGACGATGCGGCCACGCCCAGGATCCAGGCCCCGCCAAGGCACCACCGCGCACGCCGCTCCCATGCCGCGACCTCCTGGAGTGGGGTTTCGGTGGGTTGTGAAGGCAGCGCTTGGACGAACGCAGGCCCAACGGCAAGCCCGGGCCCATCACTTCGCCGCATGCCTGCGAGCACTGCCGCGCGGTAGCGCCACAGCACGATCGCCGCGACTACGGCGGTGAGGATCACCGTGTTGTAGAAATGATGGCTGAGTTCGCCGGTAAGGGTATTCACGGTGCTATTCTAGGTCGCCGCCAGACCTGTCGCGATCGATGGCCAGCCCCTCCGCGCGTGCCCGCCAGTGGCTTCGTTTTCTCGCCGCTACCGTCGTGTTGACGGGGCTCTATCTCGCGCTCAACGCGGTCCAGATGGAGGTCGTGCATTTCGCCGCGGTGAAGGGCTGGCTGGGCGGGAGTCCCGAACGTGAGTTGGCCGACGAGGCGCGACTGATCGCCGAGCGTTCGATGCCGCTCGAGCACAAACTGCCGCCGCAACATCGCTTGGCCATGTGGCAGCTCGGCTTGCGGCTGGGCTACGCGAGCCAGTGGCTCGGTGGATACGGCAAGCAGCCCGACGCGACGATGCGCGAACTGCGGGCACCGATCGAACCCATCCTCGTGCCGGCGAAGGCCGTGGCCGAGCAGTTCGGTCTCGGTCACGTGGACGTCCTGCCGGTGCGGACGACCGCCGAGTTCGGTCAGCTCACGGCGCGGCTGGAGGCGGACGAATGGGGGCTGGCTGACCGCGTGGAGCTTGCCACCTCCGCGCGCGATCGCCACGTCTTTCAACTCGGCCTGCATGTTGGCGTAATGCTTGCCTCGCTCGATGCGACGCTCGACAGGCTGCCGGTGCCCCCGTCGAAGCTGATCGGCCGCCACGCTACCCTTGCCGGGGTGGCAGCCGAGCAATGGAGGCCGGTGGCCCGGCTCGAAACCGGCGGCGCGCGGGAGCAAACGCGCGAGGCCTATCAGGCCGCGGTGCAGGCGCTGGAGAAGGCGCTCGCCGTCACGGCCGACTCCGGCCCCGGGCAGCGGACGCCGTGAGCCGAGCTTCGGGATTTGCGAGGTGCGGGGTGGCCCGATTCGGGCGCTTGCAGCGTGACTGCGGAGGTTCCACGATGACGAAGATCCGGCACTGGCTCGAGCCGCGACTCCTGGGGGTCATCCTGGCGTCGGCGCTGGCCCTGTGGGTGTTCATCGAAGTGGCGGAGGAGGTCGTCGAGGGCGAGGCGCACAGTGTCGATGCTGCGATCTTGCTCGCGCTGCGAACGGGCGGCGATCTCGCCGACCCGCTCGGCCCGCGCTGGCTCGAGGAGTTCGCGCGCGACATCACCGCGCTCGGCAGCCCGGGCGTCCTCGCCATGCTGGTGGCCGCGGTGGCGGTTTTCCTGGCGCTGGCAGGGCGTCTTCGCACCTCGCTCTTCCTGTTGCTGGCCACGGCCAGCGGCGCCCTCGCCACGGCCCTGCTCAAGCAGGGCTTTCATCGTCCGCGGCCCGATCTCGTGCCGCATGCGACCTACGTCGTGTCGGCCAGCTTTCCCAGCGCCCACGCCATGGTGTCGGCCGTGGTCTATCTGACCCTGGGCGCGTTGATCGCGCGCATGGTGCCGCAACGCCGCCTAAAGCTCTACGTCATCGCCGTCGCCGCGCTCCTCGCCGGGTTGATCGGCATCAGCCGGGTCTATCTGGGCGTGCACTGGCCGACCGACGTGCTTGCAGGATGGGCCGCCGGCGCGGCCTGGGCGCTTGCCTGCTGGGTCGCGGCGCAGCGCGGTCTCGTCGAGGAGGGCGCGCGGCGATGAAGGGGCAGTCCTTCGGTCGGCGGCTCGGTTTCGCCCTGCAGGGGCTGCATGCGGCCTACCGCCGCGAGGCCAGCGTGCGCCTCCAGCTGCTGGCAAGCGTGGGTGTGCTCGCGGTGCTGCTGCTCACGCGTCCGTCGCCGCTGTGGTGGGCGATCGCTGCGCTCGCCGTCGGCCTCGTCGTCGTTGCCGAACTGGTCAACTCCGCGCTCGAAACCCTCGCCGACCGCCTTCATCCCGAACTCCATCCGGAGATCCGCGCAATGAAGGACATCGCCGCCGGCGCGGTGCTCGTCGCCAGCGTGATCGCGGTGCTGGTGGCGGTGGCCTTCGTGTTGCGCTGAAACCGGCCGGTCGAACCGCGTGAATCGCGGCGGGCCTGCGCAGCAAGGATCGCTTGCCGCCGCTGCGGCGATCTCGATTCGCTCCGCCCGGCGCCGCTCGGCTGTAGACTCTCCGGCTCCACGAACCGCGCCTGCCAGGGCGCCGCATTCAGCCACATGCCACATCCTGCCGAGGCCCGTTCTTGTCGATCCTGAAGATCCGTCTGCTGCGCGCGATCGTGCTGGTGCGCCGCTACCCGGGCGTGGTGGCGGCCTTCGGCTTTGTGTCCGGCCTGGCGAGCTTCTTCCTCGTCGAGCGCCACGAAGGCTTCGCCCGCATCATCGCCGTGCTGATGCTGCTGGGCTGGTTGTGGCTGATGCTCGAGCGCGCATTGCGCAAGCTGGTGGCGGAGCGTTTCGGCATCGCGCTGCCGCCGGCGCTGCTGCGCTACGTGACGCAGTTGATGCACCAGGAGAGCCTGTTCTTCGCCTTGCCCTTCTTCTTCGTCGCCACTTCCTGGAACAGCGGTCAGGCGATTTTTACCGGGGCTTTGGCGGTGGCCGCCCTGGTCGCCATCATCGACCCGATCTACTACCGCCGGCTGGCGCCGCGGCGCTGGGTGTTTCTCGCCTACCACACCCTGGCCTTGTTCGCCGTCCTGCTGGTGGCGCTGCCGCTGATCGTGCACATGCCGACGGGCGACAGCTACAAGCTGGCGCTTGCCGTCGCGGTGCTGCTGTCCTTTCCCAGCCTTGCCGCCTCGGTGCGGCTGCAGGGATGGTGGCGGAGGATGGCCGTGCTCGCGCTGATGCTGGCACTCGGCGCTGCGGGCTGGCTCGCGCGCATGTCTGTGCCGCCGGCGACGCTATGGCTGACGCAGGTGGCCGTCACCGTGGAACTGGATAACGCCGAGCGCGCCCCGGGGGCTTCGCTGAGCCGGATCGGCGTCGCGCAACTGCACGAACGCGGGCTCTACGCCTATACCGCGATCAATGCGCCGCTCGGCTTGAAGGAACGCATCCACCATCTGTGGCTGCACGATGGTACCGAGGTGGATCGCATCGCGATCGACATCAAGGGCGGACGCAAGGCGGGCTACCGCGCGTGGACGCACAAGCGGAATTTCCCCGAGCGCCCTGCCGGGCGCTGGCAGGTCAGGGTGCTGACCGATGCGGGCCAGATGATCGGCACGCTGCGTTTCGAGGTCGAAGATCAGGCGGCTGCGCGCAGTGACCCCATCGAACCAGCCTCACCGGCGCCCGCCGACCCGAACCGGCTCGGGCAGGAAGAGCGGCACTGAGCAGGCTGATCAGCAGATACGTTCCCACAGGCTGGTCTCTTCCTCGAGGCGATCGAGCTCCAGTCCCTTGAAGTCGACGCGGGATACGATGCCGATGAGCTTGTTGCCGTCGACCACCGGCAGGTGGCGGTAGCCGCCATCGTTCATGGCGCGCAGCGCATCGATCGCCGTCTTGTCCGGCGCGATCGTGTCCGGGTTCGCGGTCATCGCTTCGCGCAGCGGCACCGAGGCGTCGCCACCCCGGGCCAGAAGCTGGGCGGCGTTGCGACCGGTGAAGATGCCCTTCAGGTGAGCGTGCTCATCGGTGACCAGGATGGCGCCGACCCCACGTTCGCACATGGCCTGGCAGGCGCGTTGCACGCTGTCGCCGGGGCGCAGCGTAAGCGGGTCGTGATCCTTGGCGATGAGGGCGACGTCTCGATTGGTCATGGCGGTCTCCGCAAATGTGAAGATGGTCGATGAATTCGCGTTCAGTATAGGCGCGGACGCATCCGGCACTATTGATCTTGCTTAAGCGTCACGCACTCGGGCTGCGCGGGAAAGCGCGGCGCGGGCGCGACGGAACTGGCAGGCGGCGAGAAGGCGTGCTTGAATTGTGCCCAGGCGGTGTGCACGGCCGTGCCATCGGGGCAGGGGCGAACCGCCGCGCGAGGTGCCGCAGCCGATGCCAGGCTTCTTCGTTTCCTACCGCCGCGAGGACAGCGCGGGTTTTGCCGGCCGTCTGAGCGATGCGCTCGAGCGCTGCTTCGGTGCGGACAGTGTCTTTCGCGATGTCGACGACATCGCGCCGGGCGCCGATTTCGAAACCGCCATCGACCATGGCCTGAAGCAGGTGCGGGCGGTGCTGGTGGTGATCGGCCCGGGTTGGCTCGATGCCAGCGTGGACGGCCAGCGCCGGCTCGAGAGGGAAGACGATTTCGTTCGGCGCGAGATCGAGCATGCGTTGGCGTCGGGCAAGCCGGTGATCCCCGTTCTCGTCGGCGGCGCGGTGATGCCGCCGGCCACCGCGCTGCCGCCGTCGCTTCGCGCGCTCAGCGCGAAGCAGGCCTCGGTCCTGCGCGATGCCTCATGGACCGCCGACCTCGCCACCCTGGAAGAAGCCCTGTCCGGCACGGTCGTCGCGGCGCCGAAGCGCACGGGCCGGCGACTGTGGATGGGCGCGATCATGCTCGCGGTCATCGCCGCCGGCCTGTTGGCCTATGTGCTTCGTCCGGACGGGCAGGCCGGCTTGCGCGCGATCGAGGGCAAGTGGCAGGGCGAGGTCGCCTATCCCTGGGGCCTCACCCGTCAGGAGCGTTTCGAGTTCGTGCTGCGGGAGGGCAGGCTGGAGGGCAGCGCTAGCTTTCTCGGCGTCGCCCGCACGCTGGAGGACGCCGAATGGCGCGATGGTGCGCTGCGCTTCGTGACCCGCAGCCAGGCGGTGCTGGGAAGCGATCCGCCGAGCGAGGTGGTGCATCGCTACGTAGGCGCTCCGGCGGCGGAGGAGATCCACTTCCGCCTCGAGAGTCGCGGCGCATACGCGGCGGAGCCGGCGGTGGAATTCACCATGCGGCGGCGCTGAGGCCCCTGCGCGGCATGCGCGCCGCTCAGGCCGGCGCGTGTGCGTGGCGGGCGATTTCCTGCAGCTTGTCGAGCACGAGCACGCTCGAGCCTTCCATGCGTTCGATGGCGGCGAGCGTCGCCTTGATGTCGCCGGCCTCCAGTTTCTCGAGGGCGATCCGGCCGCTGTCGTGCACCGTAGCGTGCGGCGCGGCGAGGCCGCGATAGGCAGGGAGGTGGGCGAACTGGCGGCCATCGCCGTGCTGGTACCACTGGCCGAGACGGCAGCCGGTGTGAGACGACAGGTCTGCCGGAGTCTTTGGTACATGGCCGGAGACGGCCTGGTAGACGTCGAACTTGAAGATCAGGTGGTCGAGCTTGGCGAGCTCGGCGAAGCTGCGCAGGGAGGCGTCCTTCATGATCGCCGCCATGTCGCGCGCGAGGCTGCACAGTTCGTCCATGCCGGTGCGTGCCGACTGCCCCTCGGAGGCCGCTTCGGTCGCCTTGGCCGACAGGCTGCCGATCACCGTCTGCACGCGTCCGGTCTCGTCCTGGATGGCGCCGACGAGTTGCGAGATCTCGTTGGTGGCACCCGCGGTGCGCTCGGCGAGCTTGCGCACCTCGTCGGCGACGACGGCGAAGCCGCGACCCTGTTCGCCGGCGCGGGCCGCCTCGATGGCGGCGTTGAGCGCGAGCAGGTTGGTCTGGTCCGCGATCTCGCGGATCAACTGCACGATGCCATCGATCTGGGCGGCGCGCTCGGTCAGTTGTTGAACGGAGCCGGCGGTGGTGCCGGTCTCCTCGGCGAGGCTGCCGAGGTGTGCCGATATCCGGGCGATGGCGCGGGTGCTGTCGTCGGCGGCCACGGTCGAGCGCTCGGCGGCGGCCTGGCGGGCGAGAAGATGCTGGGCGAGTTCGGCGAAAGTTCCCTGCACCAAGGCCATGGTGCGACCGTAGCTCTTCATGTGCTCGAACAAGGCATCGAGCAGGGCCTGGCGCTTGCGCGCCTTGGCAAAGGCGAGCTCCTTTGTGGCCAGTTCGGTCTCCAGTTCGGCAATGCGGGCGTGGGCCTGGGCGAGCGTCTCCTCGCGCGCGCCGAGCTGTGCCTCGAGCGTTTCGATCGTCTTGCCTTTGTTCCACCAGGCCATGGTGCGTTCCCCTGATGCCGGACTGGCGGTCCGGCGCGGTGTTGATCGAACATTGAACGAATGTGGCGACGGCGGGCTTCCCCCATGGGGAGCCCCGCGATGGCGCCGGATGAAAGGATAACGGAGCTACGGGAGCGAACTTGAGCCGCCGCGGCGGCTGCCTGCGCGGCGCGGCTCAGCCGTAGCGCCGCGCCGCCTCGACCGCGAGGCCTGCGCCGATGCTGCCGTAGAGGTCGCCCTCCACGCTGCGAGCGCCCGGCAGCTCGGCGGCGATGCGGGCGCGCAGTTGCGGTACGGCACTGCCGCCTCCGGTGAAATAAACGGTGTCGACGTGCTCGTGCCCGACACCGGCATCGCGCAGCAGGGCGCCGACGGTCTGTGCCACGCGATCGACCAGGGCGGCCGTGGCAAGGGCGAAATCCTCGCGCCCGATGCTGTGCGTCAGCCCGGCGCCGAGACGGTCGAGCACGAGCTCGGCGGTGGGTGCCGCCGACAGGTCGATCTTCGCCTGCTCCACCTGCAGCGCCAGCCAGTGGCCCTCGCGCCGGCTCACCAGCCGGGACAGGCGATCGAGTTCGTCGCGCGCCACCGCGTCGCGATAGATGTGCTGCAGGTCGGCCCAGGCCTGGCGGCTGTAGGCGAAGTTGATCGTGTGCCAGGTCGCGAGCTGGAAGAAGATCGAGGACGGGATCTCGGCGCCGTTCTTCATCCTGCCGCGGTAGCCGAGCAGCGGCATCACGCATTCCAGGCTCAGTGCACGGTCGAAGTCGGTGCCGCCGACATGCACGCCCGCATTGCCGAGCAGGTCCTCGCGCCGTTCGGTCCGGCGCGCGCGCTCGGGCGACAGGCGCACGAGCGAGAAGTCGGCGGTGCCGCCGCCGATGTCGGCGATGAGGACGAGCTCCTCGCGTTCGAGCGACAGTTCGTAGTGCAGTGCGGCGCCGATCGGTTCGAACTGGAAGCTGACCTCGCGAAAGCCCACCTGGTGTGCGATCGCTTCCAGGGTGTCCTGCGCCTTGCGGTCCGCGGTTTCGTCGTCGTCGACGAAATGGACCGGGCGGCCGAAGACTGCCTGGTCGAAGCTGCGCCCGGTCTCGGCTTCGGCGCGGCGCTTGAGTTCGCCGATGAAGTTCGCCAGCAGGTCGCGAAAGCGCAGCGCTCGGCCGAGCACCTCGGTGTGACCGTCGATCAGGCTGCTGCCGAGCAGGCTCTTGAGCGCGCGCATCAGCCGCCCCTCATAGCCGTCGAGGTATTCGGCGAGCGCGGCGCGGCCGAAGCAGGTGCTGTCCTCGTCGGCGTTGAAGAACACAGCCGAGGGCAGGGTGGGCCTGCCGTCCTCGAGGGGCAGCAGGCTGTGCGCGCCGGGACGCAGCCAGCCGACGGTGGAGTTGGAAGTGCCGAAGTCGATGCCGCAGGCGCGGGCGGGGCTATGCATGGCGGACGCGAATGGGCGGGGAAGGCCGCGAATGCTACGCGACACCGCCGCGCGGTGGTAGGGGCAGGGTGGACCCGCGGCCGCCGCCATCCTCGTCGGGCGTGCCATGCGCAGTCTTCTGTCGCGTGCCCGCCGGGTGTAGGCTCACTGCATGAGCAAGAAGAAACCGGCCCCGGACGTGCCCGGGCGTGAGGATGAGTTCCCGCTCGTGCTGCGGCGCGTGGCGATCGACACCTACCGTGAGAACGTCGCCTATCTGCACCGCGACTGCGAGATCTATCGCGCCGAGGGTTTCCAGGCTTTGTCCAAGGTCGAGGTGCGCGCCAACGGCCGGCGAATCCTCGCCACCCTGAATGTCGTGGACGACTCGCGCATCGTGCGTTGCATGGAGCTCGGCCTGTCGATGGATGCCTTCGCCCAGCTCGGCGTCGACAACGGGCACCCGGCGCAGGTCTCGCAGGCCGAGCCGGCCAGCTCCATCCCGGCGCTGCATCGCAAGATCGCCGGCGAGCGGCTCGACCGCGAGGACTTCCGCGCCATCGTTCGCGACATCGCCGAGCATCGCTACTCCAAGATCGAGCTCACCGCCTTCGTCGTCGCCTCCAACCAGGGCGAACTCGACCGCGAGGAGGTGTATTTCCTCACCGATGCGATGGTCGCGGTCGGTCATCGCATCGACTGGCGCGAGCGCCTGGTGGTGGACAAGCACTGCATCGGCGGCATCCCGGGGAACCGGACTTCCATGCTGGTGGTGCCGATCGTCGCCGCCCACGGCATGCTGTGCCCGAAGACCTCGTCGCGCGCGATCACCTCGCCGGCCGGCACCGCCGACACCATGGAAGTGCTGGCCAATGTCGAGTTGCCTGTCGAGCGTCTCGGCGACATCGTGCGCGAGCATCGCGGCTGTCTGGCCTGGGGAGGCACGGCCCACCTGTCGCCGGCCGACGACGTGCTGATCTCGGTGGAGCGACCGCTGTCGATCGACTCGCCCGGCCAGATGGTGGCCTCCATCCTGTCGAAGAAGATCGCCGCCGGCTCGACCCATCTGGTACTCGACATTCCGGTCGGGCCCACGGCCAAGGTGCGCTCGATGCCCGAGGCGCAGCGCCTGCGCAAGCTGTTCGAGTTCGTTGCCTCGCGCATGGACCTCACCCTCGATGTGGTGATCACCGACGGTCGCCAGCCGGTGGGTGCCGGCATCGGCCCGGTGCTCGAGGCGCGCGACGTCATGCGCATCCTGGAGAACGACCCGCGCGCGCCCAACGACCTGCGCCAGAAAGCGTTGCGGCTGGCCGGTCGGATGCTCGAGTTCGATCCCGACGTGCGCGGCGGCGACGGCTTCGCTATCGCCCGCGACATCCTCGACTCGGGGCGCGCGCTGGCAAAGATGAATGCGATCATCCGCGCCCAGGGGCTCAAGTCCTTCGACCACAACGCGCCCGCGCTCGCGCGCCTGAGCTTCGAGGTGCTGGCCGAGGCCGAGGGGGTCGTCACCGGCATCGACAACCTGCAGGTCGCACGCATCGCCCGCCTCGCCGGCGCGCCGAAGGTCCAGGGCGCGGGCGTCGACCTGCTGTTCAAGCTCGGCGATCGGGTGCAGCGGGGGGCGCCGCTCTACCGCGTCCACGCCGACTACCCGGCCGATCTCGATTTCGCCCGACAGGCGGCCGTGCGTGCGTCGGGCTTTTCCATCGGCACGGCCGATGAAGTTCCGCACGTCTTCGTGGAGTTCTGATGCCGGCGATGCTGTTGTATTTCGACGACGAGGCCGGTCCCGCGGCGCGGCTGGCGCGGGCGGCCGGGCTGGCGGCGGCGCAGGTCGAGCGCCATCGTTTTCCCGACGACGAGTTGCGCCTGCGCCTGCCGGAGGCGCTGCCGGAAGAGGTCGTGCTGTTTCGCAGCCTGCAGCGGCCGAACGAGAAGCTGGTGGAACTGCTGCTGGTGGCACGCAGCGCGCGCGCCCTGGGCGTGCGGCGCCTGACGCTGGTCGCGCCCTATCTTGCCTACATGCGGCAGGACATCGCCTTTCGGCCCGGCGAGGTGGTGAGCCAGCGCATCGTCGGCGAGTATCTCGCCGGGCTGTTCGACGGTCTGATCACGGTCGACCCGCACCTCCATCGGGTGGCGACGCTGGAGGAGGCCGTCCCGCTGGCGCATGCGCTTGCGCTGTCGGGCGCGCCCCTGCTCGCCACGCTGGTGGCCGAACGTCGCCGCAGGCCGATGCTGATCGGTCCGGATGCCGAGTCGGCACAATGGGTGCAGGCCGCAGCGGCGCAGCACGGCTTCGATCACGCCGTGTGCACCAAGACCCGGCACGGCGACCGCGCGGTCGACATCGAACTGCCGCCAGGCCTGGCGGTGGCGGGGCGGGCGGTGGTGCTGCTCGACGACGTCGCCAGTTCCGGTCATACGCTGGCGCGCGCGGCAACGCTGCTGCGCGCGGCCGGTGCAGCGTCGGTGGATGTCGCGGTGACGCATGCGCTGTTTGCCGGCGACGCGCTCGCAACCATCCGCGCCGCAGGCGTGGGCGAGGTGTGGAGTACCGACTGCATCGCCCATGCGACCAATGCGGTTCATGTGGCGCCGATGCTCGCTGCGGCGCTGGCCTCGATCGGCGTCGATGCGCCGCGTGCTTGAATCCGCCCGACGCCCGGACGCCCCGATTCGCGCACCGGGTCGATGACGATTACAAGCCGTAGTGCTAGCATCGCTGGGGAGTGCAGGGCAATATCGGGGCGGTGATGAGGGTTCGAGTCGATGTCGGTCCGACATCGCGATGCTTAACGAGGGATGTGTGGAACAATCGGTAAAGACCGTCGTATTCGCCGATCTGACGGGTAGCACCGGTCTTTTCGAGTCGGCGGGAAACGTGCTGGCCACCCAGGTCGTCACCAGCTGTACGCATACGCTCGGCCGCCATCTGGCGCGCGCGGGCGGGCACGTGGTGAAGTACCTTGGCGATGGCGTGCTGGTGCTGTTCGACGACGTCGTCGCGGCAGTGGAGGCGTGCGCGCGCATGCAGGAAATCCTGCAGGAGCCCGGCATGTAGGAGTTGCGTCGTGCTCCGCTCGGCGTCAAGACCGGTATCGAACGCGGTGCGATCGTCGAGCACGACGGCGACTGCTACGGCGATGCCGTCAACGTCGCTGCGCGTCTGAGCGACCGCGCCCAGACCGGTGAGACGCTGATCGGCGAGGCGGTATTCGACGCTCTGCCCCATGCCCATCGCCTCGCCTGCCAGAGCCTCGATCGCCTCACCATCAAGGGCAAGGCCGGACTGGTGCCGGTATGGCGCATCGACCTCGCGCGCACGGCAGAAACCACGCTGACGGCCGCGCTGGAGTTCCACGAGCTCCTGGACGGCCCGCGCACGGTTCAGCGGCTGGACATCGAGCGCCTCGACCAGCATCTCGAACTCCACCCGGCCGACGGCCCGCTGATCATCGGCCGCGGTGACGGCGCCGGCTTCCGCGTCGAGGATCAGCGCGTGTCGCGCCGCCATGCCCGGGTCGAATGGACCGGCGGCCAGTGCATTCTTACCGACTTCAGCAGCAACGGCACCTGGGTGCGTTTCTCGAGCTCGCCGACACCGATGATGCTGCGGCGCGACACCTGTACGCTGTCCGGCGAGGGCGAAATCGGCCTCGGTGCGACGCCGGACGATTTCACCCTGCCGACGCTGGGATTCCGCGTCATCGACGAGGGTTGAGGGCGCCCGCGCGAGCAGCCGGCCGGCTGGGCGCCGGATTCACGGTCGGCGCTCGAATCGGCCGTTGTGCAGGCCAACAGCCAGACGACCACTGTGGCGATGAAAATCTTCCCTGCGCTACTTGCCCTTCTTCCGCTGATCGCCGCGGCCGCGGACTGGACCAGCCGTCCGCTGGCCGAACTGGCGGTCTACCCCGAATTCCGTGCCCCCGCCGCCGTCGTCGCCCGCGACGAGGCAAGCCTCGCGGCGGAGGTGTCGGGCCGCATCGTCGCGATGCCCGTCCGCGCTGGCGAGGCGGTGGCGCGCGGCGCCGTGCTCGTGCGGCTGGACGATGCCGGCTCGCGCATCGAGGTCGACCGCGCCCGCGCCCAGCTCGGCCTGGTCGACAACCGCATCCGTCTCGCCGAGGCTCAGTTGCAGCAGGCGCGGACGCTGGCCGGCAAAGGCTTCCTCAGCGCCGATGGCCTGCGGGTGAGGGAAACCGAGCTCGGCGTGCTCCGTAGCGAACGCGATGCGGCGCGCGCCGCACTCGCCGGGGTACAACTCGCGCTGGCCCGCAGCGTGCTGCGGGCGCCATACGCCGGGGTGGTGCGCGAACGCCTGGCCAATGTCGGCGATCTGGCCGTGCCGGGCACGCCGCTGCTGCGGCTGGCGGCGAGCGCCGATGCCGAGGTGCAGGCGCAGGTGCCCGTCGGTCAGATCGATGCCCTCAGGGCGGCTGCCGACTGGACCCTGCACGCCGGCGGGCGGATTCACGCGCTGCGCCTGCATCGCGTCTCGCCGGTGGTCGACGCTGCCGGCCAGGTGAGCGAGGTGGTGATGTACAGCGAATTCCCGCTCGCGCCCGGCCTCGCCGGCGAGCTGCGCTGGCGCAGTGTGAAGCCCTACCTGCCGCCCGCCTACGTCCAGCAGCGCGAAGGTGCGCTCGGCGCCTATGTGGAGCGTGAGGGCGAGCCGGTATTCGTGCCGCTGCCGCAGGCCCAGGCGGGTCGGCCGGTAGCGGTGGACTGGGCGCCCGACACGCGCCTGATCGAGGATGGCCGCTTCGAGCTGGCCCTGCCGCGGGCGGCCCGGACGGGGGCGGCGCAGTGAATCGCTGGTACGAGCGGCTGATCGACAATCACCCGCTCGCCAACATCGCCTTCGCCCTGGTGCTGCTGGGCGGCATCTTCACCTATCTGACGATGCCGCGGGCGCAGGATCCCGAGATCAACTTCAACTGGGTCAGCATCGTCACCACGCTGCCCGGCGCCTCGGCCGAGGACGTCGAGCGCGAGCTCACCGGCCCGCTCGAGGATGCGATCAAGCAGGTCAAGGACATCCGCTTCGTGTCCTCCTCGAGCCGCGAGGCGGTGTCCTCCATCCTGGTGCGCTTCGAGGAGATCTCCGAGCGCAGCTTCGACAAGCGCGTCAACGACCTCCGACGCGAGATCCAGAACAAGGCTGCGGCCGAGCTGCCGCCCGATGCGACCGATCCGGCGGTGCTCGAGATCACCACCTCGAACGGCTTTCCGACGGCGATCCTGGTGCTGCACGGCGCCGGCGGCGAGTCGCTGCGCGGGGCGGCTTTCGCCGTGACGAAGGACATCGAGCGCCTCGACGGCGTCGATCAGGTCATCGCCGCCGGTTTCGACGATCCCGAGCTGCAGGTGGATTTCGATCCGGCACGGGTGGCCGCGGCCGGGCTGTCGCCGATCCAGGTCGCGGACGGGGTGGCGGCGTGGTTCCGCAACACGCTGGGCGGACGCGTGCGGGTGCAGGATCGCGAGTGGCTGGTGCGGCTCGAGGGCAAGACGCCCGACCCGGAGGTGCTGGCACAGGCGGCGATCGTCACCGCCTCCGGGCGGGTCGCCCTCGACCAGGTCGCGGCGGTGCTGCGGGGCCACGAACGCTCCAGCCAGATGGTGAGCTACAACGGCCAGCCGGCGGTGATGCTGTCGATAACCAAGCAGGCGCGCAGCAATACGCTGGACCTCGTCGAGGGGCTGAAGGCCTTCGTCGCCGAACGCAACCCGCTGCTTGCCGCCCAGGGCCTGCAACTGGCGCTGATCGACGATCAGACCCATGCCACCCGCGACGCCATCGGCATCATGGAGTCGAACGCCTTGATCGGCCTGCTCGCGGTGCTGGGCGCATGCTGGCTGTTCCTCGGTTCGCGCCTGGCCCTTCTGGTGGGGCTGGGCGTGCCGTTTTCGCTTGCCGGCACCTTCCTGCTGGCCGATCTGATCGGTTCGACGCTGAACCTGACCGTGCTGCTCGGCGTGGTGATCGCACTCGGCATGCTGGTCGACGATGCGGTGGTGGTGGTCGAGGCGATCTACTATCGCCTGCAGCGCGGCGAGCCGGCCCGCAGCGCGGTGAGCGAGGGCGTGCGCGAGGTCGGCCAGCCCGTGCTTGCTTCGGTGCTCACCACCATCGCCGCCTTCCTGCCGCTGATGCTGCTGCCCGGCATCCTCGGCAAGTTCATGTTCATCGTGCCCTATGTGGTGACGGTGGGCCTGCTGGTCAGCCTGGTCGAGGCGTTCTGGATGCTGCCCACCCACGTCCTCGCCCTGCGTCCCGACTTCTCGCGTCGGCGCAGTCGGGCGCAGGCGATGCGCGAGCGCTTCACCCATTGGCTGCGCCTCAGGTATGCGCGCTTGCTGGTGGCCGTGCTGCGCCGGCCGAAACGCACCCTTGCCGTGCTCGTGCTGGTGATGGCGGGCGCCGGCGGCGCGGTGGCGGGGGGGCTGGTCAAGGTGCAGTTCTTCGCCTTCGATTCGATGCGCATCTTCTACGTCAGCGTGGATATGCCCGCCGGCGTCGCGCTTGAGCGCACACTGGGCGAGGCCAGGCGCGCCGCCGCGGTGCTGGAGCGAGAACTGGCGGGACACGAACTGCGCGCCCTCGCCAGCTATGCGGGGCTGAAATTCACCGAGACCGAGCCGGTGTACGGCGACGAGTACGGCCAGGTGCTGGTGTCGCTGCTGCCGCGCCGCGGCGACATGCGCGACAGCGGCGACGTCATCGCCGCGCTGAGGCCGCATGTGGCGGCGCTGGACGGCGAGGCGCGCTTTTCCTTCCTCGAACTCAAGGGCGGTCCGCCAACGGCGAAACCCGTGAGCGTCAAGGTCAAGGCCGACGACTACGCGCCGCTGCGCGCCGCCGCCGACGCCCTGCTCGCCGAGGTGGCGAGGCTGCCCGGGGTGAAGGACATCACCGACGACGACGTGCCCGGGCGCAGCGAACTGCGCCTGGTGCTCAACCGCGAGCACCTTGCCCGCGCCGGCGTGAGCGCGGGCGAAGTGTCGCGCCTGTTGCGCCTGTACGGCGAGGGCGAGACCGTGGCGACGACGCGCGACGCGGGCGAGAAGGTGGAGGTGGTGGTACGCGCGCGACCGGAGTCCTTCACCGACGTGACCGAACTGCTGCAGCGGCCAGTGCCGCTGGGCGAGGGACGCAGCGTGCAGCTCGGCGACCTCGTCGATAGCGAGGCGCGGCTGTCGAAGGGCTACATCCGTCACTACCAGCTCACGCGCGCGATCACGGTCGAGGCCGATCTCGACAGGGCGGTGATCGATACGGTGGCCGCGAACGAGCGGCTGAAGGCGGCGTGGACGCGGCTGCAGCCGCAGTTCCCGACGGTCGAGCTGGATTTCTCCGGCGAACTGGAGGACATCGAGGAGAGCCTGGACTCGATGGCGCGCCTGTTCGGTCTCGGCGTCGGCCTCATCTACCTGATCCTGGCGGCGCAATTTCGCAGCTACTGGCAGCCCTTCATCATCCTGGTGACGGTGCCGCTGGCCTTTACCGGTGTGGTCCTGGGCCTGCTGGTATCGGGTAATCCGCTGTCGCTGTACACGCTGTACGGGGTGATCGCGCTCACCGGCATCGCGGTGAATTCGGCGATCGTCCTCATCGACGCCGCGAACGAGCGCCGCGCCGCCGGCATGAGCGTGCAGCATGCCGCGATCTATGCCGCGCGGCGGCGCGTGGTGCCGATCCTGATCACCTCGACCACGACCATCGGCGGGCTGTTCTCGCTCGCGGTGGGACTGGGCGGAAAGTCGCTGATGTGGGGGCCGGTGGCGGCGAGCATCGTGTGGGGGCTGGGCTTCTCCACCGTGCTGACGCTGTTCGCGATTCCGCTCGTGTATCGGCTGGCCATGGCGAGGGGTGGCGGCGGAGGCGCGCAAGTTCCGCACGGAGCGGCGCACGCGCCGGTCGCGCCCGCTCGCCGATGAGCGGCGCCGGGTGCCGGCGATGCTGACGCGCCTCGCCGCCGATCTCGTCGTCCTGCTGCACTTCGCCTTCATCCTTTTCGTGCTGCTGGGCGGTCTGCTCGTGCTGCGCTGGCCGCGTTTCGCCTGGCTGCACCTGCCGGCGGTGGCCTGGGGCATCCTGATCGAATGGGCCGGCTGGATCTGCCCGCTCACGCCGCTAGAGAACTTCCTCCGCCGTGCGGCCGGGGAGGCCGGCTACACGCGCAGCTTCGTCGAGCATTACCTGCTGCCGATCATCTACCCCGGCGGCTTGACGCGCGAGATCCAGCTCGTCCTCGGCGCGTTCGTCCTGTTGCTCAATCTCGCCATCTATCTGTGGGTGCTGCGCCGCGCACGATGGCGGAACTGAGCACCGCGCCGTGTCGAACGCGTGCGCTGGTCTTCAACTCAGCCGCAGGATGCGTACCGCGCCGACGAGTACCACGACACCGATGGCGCTGCCGATCACCCAGTCGGGCCAGGCGCTGCCGGACCAGCTCACCAGTGCGCCGGCAGCGATGACGCCGAGGTTGGCGATAACGTCGTTGGCGGAGAAGATGTAGCTCGCCCTCATGTGCACGCCGCTGTCCCGGTGGCGCGCGAGCAGCAGCAGGCAGGCGATATTGGCGGCCAGCGCGAGCAGGGCGACGCCGACCATCGCGAGCCCTTCCGGGGCGGCGCCGGCGAGGAAGCGGCGGGCGGTTTCGCCCAGGGCAGCGAGGGCCAGCAGCAGTTGCAGTGCGCCGGCAAGGCGGGCCGCGCCGAGCTTGCGCGCCGCCCCGCGTCCGACCGCATACAGGGCGACGCCGTACACCGCGGCGTCGGCAAACATGTCCATGGCATCCGCGATCAGGCCGGCCGAGTGCGCCCACCAGCCGGCGCCGAGCTCGAGGGCGAACATGAGGGCGTTGATCGCGAGCAGCGTCCATAGCACGCGCGCTTCGGCGGCATCGCCGTGAGCGGCGTTCGCCGCCCTGTCGTCGGCGCCCAGTGGCTCGCTCGCGGCGAGCCGAACGCCATAGCCCAGCGGCACGAGGCGCTCGAGAATTGCGTCGGCGCTACCCGCATGGTCGATGGTCAGCCTGTGCCCGGGCAGGTCGAACGCGAGTGCATGCACTCGCGCTTCGGCCAGTTTCAGTCTGATCATCTGTTCCTCCGCAGGGCAGTCCATGCCGGGAAGGAGAAAGGTCGACCGCCGCCGGGCGTCTGCGATGTTGGCGGGCGCGTCTCTGTTGCGCGCAGCAGGGCCCGGTGCGGCGGAGTTGCGGCAGGCGTCGGGGCAGGGAGCAGTCATGTCGAGAGTCGGGTTCCCGGATGTGTCGGAGACTACCAGAGGCGGGCCACGGCCGCGGTTGCTCAGACTCACTTCGGCACATCGCAACCCGGTCGCTGTTATGCTCTTAAGCTTTGCCGGCGACGGATCATGAACGCTGCTCTCCGACTCGGTGCCCGCGAGGGCTTTCGCGACTTCCTGCCGATGTCGGTCGGCCTCATCCCCTGGGCGGTGGTCACCGGCATCGCGATGCGCTCGATCGGCCTGTCGCCGCTCGAGGCCATGGGCATGAACGTCCTCGTCTTCGCCGGCACCGCGCAGCTCGGCACCCTGCCGCTGATTGCCTCCGGCGCGCCGCTGTGGCTGATCTTCATCACCGCCCTGGTGCTCAACCTGCGCTTCATCATCTTCAGCGCGGCGCTGGCCCCGGCCTTCCGCGGCAATGCCCTGGCACGCCGGCTGGGCGCGAGCTATCTGCTCGTCGACGGTGTGTTCGCGGTCGGCTCGGAGAAGATGCTCGCGAGCGAGGATCCGCAATGGCGCTGGGGCTATTTCATCGCGCCGTCGATCTACGCCTGGCTGCTGTGGCAAGTATTCGTGCTCGCCGGCGTGCTCGGGGCCGGCGTGATTCCGCGCGACTGGTCGCTGGAGTTCATGGCCACGATCGCCCTGATGCTGATCATGCTGCCGATGATGCGTGCGCGACCGATGCTGGTGGCAGCGCTCGCCGGCGGTCTCGGCGCAGTGCTGTTGCGCGACCTGCCGCTGCGCCTGGGCTTGTTCGCCGGCATCGCCATCGGCATCGCCGCCGGCTTTTTCGCCGAACAATGGCAGCAGAAGGGAGAGGGGCGATGAGCGAAGGCCTGTGGCTGTGGATCACCTTCCTCGCGATCGGCGCGACGACGGTGATGACGCGCGGCAGCTTCATCGTGCTGGGCGAGAAGGCGCGCCTGCCGCCGGCATTGCATCGCGCCCTGCGCTATTCGCCTGCAGCGGCGCTGTCGGCCCTGGTGCTGCCCGACATCCTGCTCGATGGCGGCGCATTCGCACCGCTCAATCCCAAGCTCGCGGCGGCGATCGTCGTCGTCGCGGTGGCCCTGCGCTGGCGCAATCCCTGGCTGCCCATCGTCCTCGGTATGGCGGTGCTGGTCGCGCTGCGCAAGGGGCTGGGCTGGTAGCCCCGGACGGCCCGGGCTTCATGTCAGGCCGGCTCCACCCATACATGGCGGGCGACGACATGCTCGAGCGCGAGTTCGATCTGATCGCACAGCACCACCGTCATCGGCTGCTGCTGCAGGACGCGCACGCCGCTCGCGGCCGACAGGCCGTAGGCGTGCAACTGCTCGTGCTGCAGCGGGTCGATCCCGTCGCCGAAGTCGACGATGCGTACCGTGCGCCCGACCGGCGTACCGGTGAGGCGGATGCGTGCCTGAGCCTTGTTCGTGTCGGTATTCATCATTGCCTCAGTAGAAGAGCCGCAGGACCTGATTGAGCACGCCGCCGACGATGAAGGCGGTCGGGATGATCATCGCCAGCATCAGCGCGGCCGTGCGCAGGCCCTGCTCCTTGACGATCATCATCAGGCTGGCGATGCAGGGCACGAAAAGGGTGATGGTTACCATGCCCACGACCGCCTGCGCCATGCTCAGCTGGCTTTGCAGCGCGAACAGGCCACTGGCGCCGAAGTCGCGGCGCAGGAAGCCCATGACGAAGGCCGCGCTCGCCTCCGCGGGCAGGCCGAGCCAGCCCGTCACCAGCGGTTCGCCCGCCGCGATGATCCAGGGCAGTGCGCCGCTGCGATCGAGCGCGAACATCATCAGGGTGCCGACCAGGAACAGCGGGATGACCTCGATCAGGTACCACTTGAGGCGGCCGCCGGTCTTCTTAAGCACGTTGCCGAGCACCGGCATGCGCATCGGCGGCAGTTCGGTGACCAGGGGCACGCGCCGTCCGCCGACGACTTTGCTCGCGAGCCAGCCGGTGAACAGCAGCACCAGCACGATGCTCGCTACCCAGATCAGCGTGGCGCCGAAGGAGATCCCGCCGAGCAGGCCGAGCACGACGCCGAGCTGGGCCGAGCAGGGGATCGCCAGTGCCATCAGGTAGGTGGTGATGAGGCGCTCGCGCGGGGTGTGCAGGATGCGCGTGGTGAGCGTGGCCATGGTGACGCAGCCGAGGCCGAGCACCATCGGCAGCACGGCGCGGCCGTTGAGGCCGATTGCGGCGAACATGCGGTTGGCGATGATCGACAGGCGCGAGAAATAGCCCGAGTCCTCGAGCACGCCGAAGGCGAGGAAGAAGGTGGTGACGATCGGCAGGATCAGCGCCAGGGCGTAGGTCATGCCCATGGTCCAAAGGCCATACTCGCCGACGAGGAGATCGGCCAGCCAGGGGATGCCGACCGTGCGCCGGACAATGTCGGTGATCGCCGGATTGAGCACCGTGCCGAAGAAGTCCTCCTCCAGCAGGCCGACCAGCACGCTGGCGCCGAAGTCGCCGACGAACAGGTAGACCGCGTAGAGCACGCCGAGCAGCATCGGCCAGCCCCACAGGCGATGCACCGCGACACGCCCGAGCAGCAGCGCCAGCGTGCGATCCTTGCCACCGGCCTGCGAGCTCACCGTGCGCGCGAGCGCCTCGGCCGCGCCGCCGCGCTCGCGCGCCAGCCGGGCGGGGACGGATTCGCGCCCGGTGGCGGCGGTGGCCGCGGCGACGGCGGTACGCACCGGGTCGTTGCCGGGCTGGTTGGCGAGCCAGGCGTCGACCTCGGGGTCGCGTCCGACCAGCAGGATCGCGAGCCCGCGCGCGGCCAGCCGCGGATGCGGAGTGTGGGTCGCGATCAGGGCCGCGATGCATTCGATCTCCTGCTCGAGGCTGGCGTCGTAGCGCAACAGCGGTGCCGGCACCGCAGCCTGGGCGAGCGCCTCGGTAAGCGGCGCGATGCCGTCGCCCCCGGTGGCCACGGTTGCCACCACCGGCACGGCGAGTGCCTCGCCAAGTGCGCGCGAGTCCACCGTGACGCCGCGCGCCTGCGCCTCGTCGCTCATGTTGAGCGCCATCACCATCGGCACGCCGAGCTCGGCCAGCAGCGCGGTGAGGTTGAGTGTGCGGCGCAGGTTCTTGGCGTCGCCGACCTGGATGATCAGGCGCATGTCCTCGTGCAGCAGCGCGCGCACCGTGGCGCGCTCGTCGTCGCTGCGCGAGGGCAGGGCGAGCACGCCCGGGGTGTCGAGCAGTGCGGCCTCGCGGTCGAAGCGCGGCGCCGCGCGCGCCACCTCCACCGTGGTGCCCGGGTAATTCGACACGCTGACGTAGGCACCGGTCAGGCGGTGGAACAGCACCGATTTGCCGACATTGGGGTGGCCGACGAGGGCGAGGGTGCGGGCGGCGATGCCCTCGATCGGTACATGAGGGGGCTGGGCGACGGCGGCGTGGTTCATGTCGTGGGTAGGGCTTCGCGTGCGTTCGAT